>NZ_JBRREH010000056.1:0-29338 GCF_056760175.1 Stenotrophomonas sp. STEN021
GGGGAAACCCGTCGAAAAGCGTCAGAAACGGCGCAAAATCGATCATATCGAGGTCGACTTGGCGCCTTGACGCTGAAATCCAAGTATCAGAGCGCTTTGATCAGACCTTCCCTAACTGGCTCCCAATACCGTGCCAAGGCACCTGCCCTGTATAGGCCATCGTTTCGACGTGATGCATTTTAATCTCCCTTTATAAGCCGCATAACGCACAAGGCCCGGACAATGCCGGGCCTTGTGGTCAATATTGGATTATTGATTTAATCGTAAGAATCCCGACCAAGCTGGTCAGGCCGAGTGAATGAACATCGAGCTACGGCCGATAAAATAGCCGCAGCAACGATGAAGACGCAGTATAGAAACTCAGATTTATCTTTCATATCTACCACCCAATACAGTAGCGCAAGCGCAAAAAAGCCACGCGAAGCAAGGAATTCCTGCTTCATTGGAGTATTAAGGTTCTGAGATATTTTTAAATCGAGCTGCCCCCTTGCCGACAGGTCCCTTTCTGTGATCCTCTCACCGATAGATCCTTTTTATGAATCTCTTACGACACGCGTTTAAAAACCTCAAAAACGGACACCTGCTATTGGGTTAATCCCCCACCAACATCCCATACCCTATTCTGGACTAGCAAGCCTGCCCATCAGGGTATCGCATGCGTAGATGGAGAGACTCCTCGTAGCGCCCGACCAGTTCTTGTAGGACATGGGCCGAAGCGGCAGCGTTCATAAAGCGTCCGGTGGTCCTGAAGGCCTTGTAAAGATGGAGGGGGTTGGGTCGCATCATTCCTTTGACCATAGATCCCGCAAAGGCTTGTGTTTCCTGCGCTACGAAAAGCGCCAAGAACTGCGTCTGCCAAGTGTGTGCACCTAGCGACAGAAAATGTACCTCATCTGAGTTGGTTAGCGAAGGACTGAAGGCTCCAAACAAGGAGGAATTCCGCCCTCCATGCGTACTCTCCGAGAAGCGTTTTTTTGCTTCCCGATGCCGTTCTACTAGTTTAGTTGCATGCACCTGGTCAACGTCGCACGCACCAGCGTACTGGAGTAGCTGCTCATACACACGACCGTATCCAATGTACTTATTCCAGAAAGCGTTCGTATCGTCCGTTTCAGCGAAGGCTTTACAGGTTTCCGCATTCAACGCCAGGGCCATCGCGATCTCCATGTTTTCTACGAAGGTACGAGCAAGGACGTTTGCTGCGATATCCTGACCAATCGCAAGCAGCTCTCGGATAGAAATAATGTCTCGTTTTATTCTTGACACTGTTACTGCGTATCCCATCAGGTTGCTGTCAAGTGGAACTTCGTACAAATACCGCTCGAACTGGATAAAAAACTGAATACTCTCGTCGAGCAGGACGAACCACGGCTGGAGGTATTCGTCGCGCTGCGCCGTCAGCCTTATACGCAAGGCATCTAACTCTTGCCGTACATCGACCCGCCCACAATCTGCTGGAGATGTCGCCGCTGCATGCAGGAGGTCGGCTCGTTCAATGAACGTCTGAAGCGTTAGGGCATCGATTCGAATGGGAGCATTCATGATCATATTTTCCGTGCGTTTCAATCCATCGCCAGCTCAATTGTCAAGCGCGTGAATCGTACAGGATATTGCGGGCACCCGAATGGCCTCCGTTATATTGACGGCACTCTACGACCGAGACTGTGTGCCCCTCTACGCCACTGACAATATCTCTGCGCCATTCGGTTTGGGCTGAGCATGAAGCAACTCGTCAATGGCGTTGATCAGCCGCAGCTGTTTGTTTGCGACAACTCCAGCCGGGTACTTCGCTGGACTGCATCGCAGCTCGATACAGCACGTTTATCAATAACTGACGGGGCTATCACATGCCCATGCTTTTTGAAACTTGACTCGGTTTCCTCTCGCGCCATTCCTATTTGAGGGCTCTGTCGCGATCCCTGTGGAACTGACCTGATCATGCCGCCGCCGGCGCCAACCATGGATTGCGCGGCAAGTGCTTGAGCTTGGCGCACAACAGGTAGGCGATCGCGATCAGGTTCTCGTGGGTGGCATAGCCCTTCGCCCGCGCCTTGGCCGCCTGGATCTGGGCGTTCATCGTCTCCACGCTGGCGTTGGTGAGGCCACTCCGGAAGTGCTCGATGATCCCGGCCTTGTGCTCGCGCAGGGTCGCGCCAAGACGCTTGAACGGCGGCAGGCGGCTGCGGCGTGCCCAGCTGATCCAACGGTCCAGCTGGTGGTCGGCTTCTTCCGGCGACAGCCCCGCTGCGTACAGGCGTCGCAGTGCCTGTTTTAAGTGCCAGGCGCGCGCCGTCTTCAGGCCGCTGCGCTGCAGCCAGTGCATGGTGCACAGTTGCTTGTAGCTCCAGCGCTCGGAGTCCTTGAGCAGCGCCCAGCGGCTGCCCTTGAGGTCAGGCTCGGCCTTTACCTCCGCCCGCCGCACCTGGTCCAGCGCCCGGCCCGCCAGCGCCACCACGTGGAAGGGATCGAACGTCACTCGCGCCTGCGGGCAGTGCCGGGCGGCGCCAGCCTGGAACGCCCTGGACATGTCCATGCTCAGGTCGCTGATCGCTCCGGCATCACCGCCATGGGCCTGCAGGTCGGCGATGAACTCGCTGAAGGTCGCCGCGTTGCGGCCGGACGTGGCAAACAGCAATCGGGCCGCATCGGCATCGTGGAACAAGGTGATATAGCGCTGGCCGCGCCGGCTGCTGGTCTCGTCCACGCCCACCCGCTTGACCGTGCTATAGTCCTCCCGCGCACGCGCCTGGTCGATGTGATGCCGCAACAGCCGCCAGACCCGATCGTCCGACACCCCCACCAGTCGGGCCACGTGCGCCACCGGCATCGCTTGGCACAGCGCGATCACGAATGCTTCGATCACCAACGAGAAGCCGGACCCGGGCCGCGCCCATGGCGGCTGGACCTGACCGGTCTTGCCACATGCCGCACAGGCCACCCGGGGCAGAGGGGCATGGATGAACGCCCGGAACTGGAAGAAGTGCAGGTGTTGCCAGCGTCGCTTGATCCGGTCGTGGATCGGCTGGTCGGCTGCACCGCACGCCGGACACGCCAGCCGCTTGGCCTGGCACTCCACCGCAACAAAGTGGATGGCACCCTCAGACTGCCGGAAATCCACCGAAACCACCGCCCATGGCGGACTCAGACCCAATGCTTGTGTGAAGAGAGCTTCCATCCGGGAAGCGTGCCGCCCACGTCGGGCTCAGGCAAGAGCGATTCCACACGGAACGCGACTGATCCAAATTTCCTTCTCTCGAGCCGGCGTCATTGCCAGCGCTTGCAATCTAGCCGATTCCCCACTTTAGCGGCATAGGTATGCGGAAAAGGGGGCGGGAGGAGAAAGGGTCACGAGGAAAGAGGGGGCAGGTACATTTAGAGCTGGCCCCGGAAATCTGAACAGCTCGATAGGTGGATTTCCTGCTCACTGAGGCGATGATGATCGCCGCGCAAGGAGCAGAACCATGGCAAGACGACCTCGCCGCAACCACTCGCTGGCCTTCAAGGCCAAAGTGGCCTTGGCCGCCATCAAGGGAGACAAGACGCTGGCCGAACTTGCCCAGCAGTTCGACCTCCATCCCAAGCAGATCACGCAGTGGCGCAGCCAGCTGCTCGAGAACGCAGCCGATGCGTTTGGTGGCGCCGAGCCGGGCCCGCCGCCAGTGGACGTGAAGGCCCTGCACGCCAAGATCGGGGAGTTGACGCTGGAGAACGATTTTTTAGAAGGCGCGCTCACCAAAGCGGGTTTGCTGAGCGCAAAGCGATGATCGACCGCATCCATGCTCTGCCGGTGACCCGGCAGGCCCAGGCTCTGGGCATCAGCCGCGGCAGCGTGTACTACCTGCCACGCCCCGTCCCGGCGCAGGATCTGGCGCTGATGCGCCGGATCGACGAACTGCATCTGGAGCTTCCGTTCGCCGGCAGCCGGATGCTGCGCGACCTGCTGAACCAGGAAGGCTTCACCGTGGGCCGCAAGCACGTGGCCACGCTGATGCGGCGGATGGGCATCGAGGCGCTGTACCGCAAGCCCAACACCAGCCGCAGGCATCCGGGGCATACGATCTATCTGTACCTGCTGCGGAGCCTGAAGATCGACCGGCCCAACCAGGTCTGGGCGATGGATATCACCTACATCCCGATGGCTCGTGGCTTCGTCTACCTGTCCGCCGTGATCGACTGGCACAGCCGCCGGGTGCTGGCGTAGCGGGTGTCGATCACCATGGACGCCGACTTCTGCATCGAGGCCGTGGAGGAGGCCATTGCCCGCCATGGCGCGCCGGAGATCCTCAACACCGACCAGGGCAGCCAGTTCACCAGTCAGGCCTTTACCGGATTGATCAAACAGCACGGTATCGCCATCAGCATGGATGGCAAGGGATGCTGGCGCGACAACGTGTTCATCGGGCGGCTGTGGAAATCGGTCAAATACGAAGAGGTCTACCTGCGTGCCTACGACAGCGTCAGCCACGCCAAGGCTTCGCTGTCCCGCTACCTGACCTTCTACAACCAGCGAAGGCCGCACACCGCGCTTGATCGACTCACGCCAGATCAGGTCTACTTCAACCAACCGCTGCCTTTGCCGAAGGCAGCTTGACCGGCAGGCGATCCACTTATCGGATACGGCTTGGCTGTTCAAACAGACGGGGCCAGCTCTGTATGACCGGATCGCTGCCGGCCGGGAACCCGCGGTGTGCCCCGTTGCCGGGCGACAGGGCGGCGGCCACGACTGCCCCCTCGCCACCACGATCGCCCCTGCACTGCGAACCCGTCATTCGCGCGGCGCGTCTGTCGGTTCGATTCTTCATCCATTCTTATCAGATGCTTTGCGAATGTTCTCCCTGATCGCTGGCTGGGGCCGCGATCGACCCCTCAACCATGGAGATCGACATGTACAGGAGCAGTGGAAACTTCGAGGCGTTCTCGCGCCCCCCCAAGCCCGAAGGCGTGGAGGGCCGCCGTGCCTACTTCGTCGGTTCCGGCCTGGCCTCGCTGGCGGGTGCGGTGTTCCTGATCCGCGACGCGCGGATGCCCGGCAGTGCGATCACGATCTTCGAGGAGCTTGCGCTGCCCGGCGGCAGCATGGACGGCATCCTCGACCGGCACAAGGGATTCATCATCCGCGGCGGTCGCGAGATGGAAGCGCACTTCGAGACACTGTGGGACCTGTTCCGCTCGATCCCCTCGCTCGATACGCCCGATGCCTCGGTACTCGACGAGATGTACTGGCTGCACAAGACCGACCCGTCCCGCAACCCCTGCCGCGCGATCCACAACCGCGGCGAGCCGATCGAACGGATGCCCGACCTCACGCTCACTCCAGGAGCGGTGGAGGAACTGATCGCGCTGGCGCTGACCCGCGAAAGCGAGCTGGACGACAAGCGCATCGACGAAGTGTTCGGCGAGGAATTCTTCGCTTCGAACTTCTGGCTGTACTGGGCCACCATGTTCGCGTTCGAGCCATGGGCCAGCGCGGTGGAGATGCGGCGCTACATCCTGCGTTTCGTCCATCACATTTCGACCCTGTCGGACCTGACTTCGCTGCGCTTCACCCACTACAACCAGTACGAGTCGCTGATCCGTCCGCTGGTGGCCTATCTGGAAGGACAGGGCGTCACCTTCCGCTACAACACGCAGGTCGACGACGTGCTGGTCACCGCGAGCGGCAATGGCAAGTTCGCGACCGCGATCCGGCTCACCAGCGACGGCGTCGCCGAGAAGATCGCCGTGGGTCCGAAGGACCTGGTGCTGGTGACCAACGGTTCGATCACCGAAAGCTCCACGTTCGGTGACAACGATACGCCGGCGTCCATCGTGACCGACCGCGGCGGCGCATGGTCGCTGTGGAAGCGAATGGCCGAGCGTGACCCCGCCTTCGGCCGTCCGGAGAAGTTCTGCGAGAACATTCCGGAGGCGAACTGGACGGTCTCCGCGACGGTCACGCTGACCGACGATCGCATCGTGCCGTATCTCGAACGGATCACGGGCCGCGACCCGCGATCGGGCGTGATCGTCACCGGTGGCCCCTGCAGCATCCAGGATTCAAGCTGGCTGTACGGTTTCAGCATGAGCCGGCAGCCCCACTTCGCCGAACAGGATCCGCAGAAGGAACTGGTGGTCTGGCTGTATGGGCTGTTTTCCGACAAGCCCGGCGACTACGTGCCGAAGACGATCCGCGAGTGCACCGGCGCGGAGCTGTGTGCCGAATGGCTGTACCACATCGGCGTGCCGGTGGACCAGATCGATGAGCTGGCGCACAACGCGGCCAGCACCGTGCCGTGCAACATGCCCTACATCACGTCCTATTTCATGCCGCGCGCGGCCGGCGACCGGCCGCTGGTGGTGCCGGAGGGCTCGCAGAACCTGGCGTTCATCGGCAATTTCGCCGAGACCGAGCACGACACGGTGTTCACCACCGAATACTCGGTGCGTACGGCGATGGAAGCTGTGTACACGTTGCTGGGGGTGGATCGCGGCGTGCCCGAGGTCTTTGCGTCGATGTTCGACGTGCGCGTGCTGCTCAGCGCGCTGTACTACCTCAACGATCGCAAGCCGCTGGACGAGGTGAAGCTGCCTTGGCTTGCGCGCATCGCCAGCAGTGCGGCCATCGCCAAGACCCGGGGCACCTATCTGGAGGATCTCCTGCGGGAGGCGAAGCTGGTCTGAGTGTGGCGGCGTCCGGGGTCCAGGCCGGCGCACCCTCATGCAGGCGGGTGGGCGAGGCGATGGCTACCCGCTGCTTGATGCCCCCGTGGGCGAGGCCAGTGGCGACGGCACGTGGGCCTGCAGTAAGGCCAGCATTGCTGCCAGCGTCTGCCGGCCTTCGTCGCTGTCGAGGTTGAATTGGTACTCGTGGCCTTGCGGGGGTTCGTGAAAACGGGGGTGAACCCCCTCCACCATCATCGAGTAAAACCGGTAAAAACTCCCCTCATCTTCCGATACCCTCACGCCCTGCTCCCACCGCAGAGTCTGGTGTGCAGATTCGAAGCAATTGCGCTCGGATGTCTGCCGGTGTTGCCGCCAAATCCACAGTGGCAAATCGAATGGCGTGCCCCTGGATCAGCACTGTCTCGTCGACCATCTGGCCGATCGCGGGATGCAACAATAATCCGCTCGCGTGATCTGCAAGTGCATCGCCGCACCCAACCTGGGAGCGCAGATAGGCGTAGATCTGGTACACGTATCCACTGCGCAGGGTTTCCTCACGGTACCAGCCACTCGTCACAATCGAGGTGAACTTGGTATCGATGACGATCCGCTGCTCGGTTGACGGGTGGTCGAGCACGATATCAGTTCGCATCGTCGGCAGGATCTTGTCGATCCCCGCCGTCTTCTGCTCGATCTGCCAGCGCATCGCCCCGCCGCAGAGCACCCGCCAGCCCTGCGGACTCAATACGACTTCGTAGAAGCCGCCCAGCGCCCGCTCGAACAAGCGGCGTACCCACAGCGCCTCTCTGTCCGGCAGAGAGAGCACATTCGCACCCGTCGCCTCCGTAGGTAGCAATAATTCGAACGCCAGCTTTGCGGCCGCCACCATGAAGCGGTCGTCCGCATCGTTACGGCCAAAACGATCGGTGCTCATTTGGGCGCGGGTCGGAGCGTCGCCCGATACACCCATTGCCTTCATGCCACCCGCAAGTGCGCGGCACCGATGGGCAACGTCCTTCCTCTGAACGATCCTGGAGATGGATTCCAAAGCTGCTCGGACGAAACGATTGCGAGGGGTGTCGATGGTGAGTTCGTCGAGGCGGCACGCCACCAGGCCTCTATCCATCAACTGATGGCGTTCGGTGGTCAAGACGTCGATCCGGCCACGCACGCGGTTGATTACTGCGTCGTGAGATCGATATCCAAGACTCAAGCGGCGACGCTGTCGGACCTCAACCGCGCGGGCAAGGATCTCCGCAACCAGGTCCGGTAGATCGTCCGGGCTATCTTCCAAGCCGATCTCGCCGATGCCGCGAGTGCGGAACAGGTCAGAGGCGTAGAGCATCAGCAGCCAGAGGTTGCGCACCGGAATGCGTCCGATGAACCCCTCAGCGCTCATGGACGCACTCTCCATCTGTTCAGCGACGGCGGTCATCACCAGCCCTGCGTTAGCTGTGCAAGCGCCTTTTGTGTTTCGTCAGGCGCGTCGAACCAGTATTCATCCAGCAACGGACCGATCTCCGTCTCCACTACCTGCTGGAACCATTTCTTTGTGTCTCCCGCCTCCAGTCGATGTGCGGGTGTCACATAGCTGTGACCGATCCGAAATTGCTTGCCAAGGCGCGCATCCGCCGCGATCTGGTCGTTCAGCTCGGCGATACGGCGTTCGATATCCGCGACCAAGCCTGGATCGACAGCACACTCCGTGACCACCCAATCCCGCCAAACCGAGCCCAGTCTTGGCTCCAGCCCAACGAAAGCAAAGCGGCGACGCAATGCCAGATCGACCAGTGCAAGTGATCGGTCGGCGATATTCATGGTGCCGACTACATAGAGATTTTCGGGAATATGGACGGGACGTCGTTTGCCGTCCGCATCCGGATAGCAGAGTTCCAATGCTTCGTTGGGTGTCCGCTTGCCGGCCTCAAGCAAAGTCAGCAACTCGCCGAAGATCTGCGCCGGGTTTCCGCGGTTGATCTCCTCGATTACCACGAAAAACTTCGATGAAGGGTCCTTCGATGCAGCCTTGATGACCTCCATGAAGAGACCGTCCGCCAGCGACAACTTGCCTTCGCCAGTGGGGCGCCACCCTCGAACAAAGTCCTCGTAGGACAGGTTTGGGTGGAACTGCACTGCACGGACCTTGCTGTCGTCCTTCCGGCCCATGAGCGCGAACGCGAGCCGTTTGGCTAGCCAGGTCTTGCCCGTGCCCGGAGGCCCCTGAAGGATGAGGTTCTTTTTCGTGCGCAGACGATCGAGCAAGCGGTCAATCTCGGCCCGCTCCAGGAAACAGCCGTCCTTGAGGATGTCCTCCACCGAGTAGGGAACGATTGGCGCTGCCACCTGAAAGGCTTCGCGAACTTCACCTTCAGTTTCCTGTTCTGCTCCGGCATTGGTACCGATATCGCCAGTCGGCACAGGCTCGTCAACCGGGTCTTTGTACATCCAGGACGCAAGCGACAGGTCTGGGAAACTGTGGACCGGATAGCCGTCTTCGCCAAAGCGCGACCGCAGATCGTCCAGCAGTTTCAAATACTCGCGTCCATCACAGGGACCTTGCTGGCCATTGATGACGACATTCAGGCCTAGCCGCTTGTTGATGTAGTGGCGCGACTGGCTATCCAGGGTCAGGAACTCCCACGGATGCGCCCAGTAGAGACCTGTCGAAAGGTTCCATGCGACACCCCATACTTGGGTTGCCTCGTCATAAGCCCCGATGAAGGCATCTCGGGTGTCCAACTGATCGCCATCGACCATCTTGCTCGCGGCAACGAATACCTTCCATAGCGCGTCGATGTCGTCTGCACCACGCTTGTCGGCATAGGCGAAAAACCAGGAACGTTGGTTGTTGAGAACGGGAATGCCTTCGAATGAAGGTGGGACCGGCACCGTCACACCCAGCAACTTGGCAAGTTCGCCCGCGATGGTCTTACGGTTGCCAACGGTCATGGACCGATTAAAGGTGCCCATCGTTGTGAATGGGCAAATGTCCCGCAGCGGACCACAGGTTCCATCGGGAAACTTATCCTGGAGGTAGGTCAGACCCGGCACACGCGACGCGATCTCGTGGATGCCCTCGATGAGCGGAGTTCGATCGTCTGCGTGGGCCAGCAGCTTTTCGGCCACTGCCTCGTAGAAGTCCGTCCATTCGAAGCGTTGCTTTTCTGGCGAAGTCGTGCCGTAACGCTCCCGCCAAAAGGGCTCGTTGCGAAAGCGATCTACATCCTGCGGCTTGCCGTCAAACGCAAAGGCAATGAGCGCATCGTTCATCCATTCGCCAGGAAGCACGCGCCAAATCGTTGCTCGGTGAGTGTAGAAGTACCACTCCCGTACCGGCTCGACCTTGGCCCAGTCCACCTTCACCCGTTTCCCGTCGTTCAGGTTTTCGGTGATCGTGCCGACCGCCTTGATACCCATAACCGAAACCGCTCGGCCTCGGCTATCGAAAGGCAGACCGTGCTTTCGCGTGTAAGACGACTTGATGGCGATCCGCTCTCCCGGGCGCATGGATCGCACAACATCGAGGAGCTTGTCGTCGTAGCCGTTCTCCCAAATTCCTTCTGCAAGAAATCGCGGCATCTGATCATCTGTACCGCCATAGCTCGCGCCGACGAACCAGGTCGCCTGCGGTGCACTATCTATCGTCTGAGTGGTCATCCCCCGCCCCCTTTAGTAATACTGCCGGATATAGCTGTAGGCCTTCTCGAACAGCTCTTCATCAGCATGCAGCTTGTATTTGAAGAGGGCCTTGCGCAGTGCCTTCTTGACCTCACGCTCACCGGCCTGAGTCCCTTGCCAGCCCGGGAAGCGGACCAGTCGCACGATCTCGTCGATGTCGGCGACCACGCGTTCGACCATGATGGGTGTCTCGGCCGTCTTGACCTCGTTGAACAGCTCGGTCAGGGCAGCCTTGCCACGATCCTCGTCCTCTTCGGGCGGGACCTCCTTCTCGGCTTGCAGCGTCTCCTTGGCGATCTCCAGCAACTGCTTCAGAAACTCGACGCTGTTGATCTGCCCGGATTCGAAGCGGTCCTTCAGCGCATCGAGCCGCTCCGACAGCTTCTTGAACTTGGGGTTGCCGCCATGCCCGCGCAGCCGGCGCTTGAGCTTGATCTCGATCTCCTTGGCCTTTTTAGGGTCTGGGTTCGAAAGCACTGCCTCCAGCAGATCGGCGTCCAGCACCAAGGTGTCGAGGTCATCCCGCACCGCGTCGACATGCACATTCTGGTGGATCAGCTCGATGGTCTTGGCGCCCAGGGAGTGCCAGATCAGCTTGCCGTGGCCACTGGACGGCTGCACCGACTGGTACACCTGCGACAACCACTTGTAGTCCTTCTCGAAGGGGCCCAGAACGGTGTCCGGTGACAGCGCCTCCCAGATCTTGTTGAGCACGCTGTACTCAGCAGCGAAGTTGTCTCGCACCTCATTGTTGGGCAGGCACTGCTGCGCGGCGATCAGGCCCTCATAGCCCTGCACGCTGCGGTCGCAGCCAGCAAAGAACGCCAGGCACTTCTGCATCGCGTCAGGCAGCTTGTCCTTCAGCTCCTGGATATTGCTGACCACCTGCTTGACGCTCTGGTCGTCAAATTCCAGCGCTGCTGCCACATCATCGAAGATGCCGAGGTAGTCGACGATCAGTCCGTGGGTCTTCTGTTCGGAGTAGGTGCGGTTCACTCGGCAGATGGCCTGGAGCAGCGTGTGGTCGCGCAGCGGCTTGTCCAGGTACATGGCCTGCAGGATGGGCGCGTCGAAGCCCGTCAGCAGTTTGGCCGTGACAATGATCAGCTTCAGTGGGTCGGCCGGGTCGCGGAACCGATCCAGCAGTCGCTCTTCTTCGTCGCGGCTTCGGTCGTAGGGCGCGTACTCTGGATGTTCCTTCTTGTCCGCCGCCTGCACCGACATGACGATGTCCGTAGCCTCGGGCGGCAGCAGCTGGGTTCTACCCCGAAATCACGGACTGTTTGGAAAGGGCTGAAAACTTCTGGTCCTGCTTGACCCGGCGCCGTCGCATCCTGGGGTTGTGGCGGCGCTCGATGTATTCGAACACATCGGACCGGGCGGCATCGAGTGTGGGATACTTTGTGCGATAGATCCGCTCGCGTTTGAGCAGACCAAAGAACCCCTCGCAGGCGGCATTGTCGCCACAATGCCCCACCGCACTCATCGAGCAGAGCAGGCCATTGGCGGCCAGGTAATCCTGGCAATCACCGCTACGAAATTGGCTGCCGCGATCGGAATGCAGGATCAGCGGATGCTGCTCCTGACGCTGCCAAACCGCCATCTGCACGGCCCTGATCACCATCTGCCGGTCCTGCCGGTGGTGCATGGACCAACCCACAATGCGCTGATCAAACAGGTCCAGCACGACGCACAGATACAGCTTGGCCTGCTGGGTCTTGATCTCGGTGATGTCGGTCACCCACTTGGTTTCCGGCTCCAGGGCGCTGAAATCACGCTCCAGCAGGTTGCGCACGCCCGGCGGCGTCAGTGCCGGCTGAGCGCGCTGGCCACGCCGTTTCGGGCGTGGCCAGCCTTGAAGGCCTGCCAACGCCATCAGCCGGGCAACCCGGTTCCGGCTGGCTAACAACCCTTCCTCGACCAGATCCTCCTGCATGCGGCCGGCCCCCAGCGTGCCCCGGCTGTCCTGGTGCAGCGCATGGATACGGCTCAGCAAGCGCTCGTTGTCGTGCTGGCGGGCACTGGGCAGTCGCTTGCTCCAGTCGTAGTAGCCACTGGTCGATACCCGCAGGCAGCGGCACATCAGGCGAATCGGAAACTCATCGCGGCAACGTTCGATCACCTGATACCTCAGGATGATGCCTTGGCAAAGAACGTCGCCGCTTCGCGCAAAAAATCCCGCTCCTTGGTGATCCTGGCCAACTCGCGCTTGAGCCGGGCAACCTCCTCGTCACGCGGGCTCCCGGTACCCGCAAAGGCGGCTTTCCCCACCGTCTCCGCCTCCCGCTTCCAGCGGGTCAGCAGACTGTCGCGGATGCCCAGCTCACGGGCCACCTGGGCGCAGCTGACACCGGGCCGACTGGCTTGCTCCACCGCGCCACGCTTGAACTCGGCACTGAACTTACGACGCTTTGACATGAACACTCCTCATGGCCTGTATCGGCCTTCTTGTAAGTGTCCGTGAAATCGGGGGTGAACCCCAGCTCGCCAGGACGAGTAAAGACCAGCGGAGCCAGTCGCAAGGCGCACAGCGTCGTGAACTGCCCAGTCTAGCGATCGATGGCATGCAAACGCCCCTTTCAGCAAGGCATATCTGCGCTAATTGCAGGCGTGCAGACGTCCAGAGTGATCCAGCAGCAGCCAGCTCCTCATGGCATACCAGATGGCATACCAGCCAGGCCATAAATGAAAAAAGCCCTTGAATATCAAGGGCTTAGTTCAAGTATCTGGCGGAGAGGGGGGGATTCGAACCCCCGAGGCGCTATAAACGCCTGCCTGATTTCGAGTCAGGTACATTCAACCGCTCTGCCACCTCTCCAGATGGTCCCCGGCGAACCGGGCTGCGAATAATAAGGGGCAACGGCTGCGCGGACAAGCGGTTTTTAACAAAAAAGCACTATTGGCCATCCAGGCGCTGCATTCCGCCAGCCAAACGAGTGTCTGCAGGCGCTTGCCGTACACCTCCATGAACGCGATGATGCAGTGACCTTCACAATTGAAACACCGCCCGCTCGGGCACTCATGATCGAATTCGGACACCTCAGTCACGTCGGCCTGCGCCGCCAGCTCAATGAAGACACCTACTACGGTGACGGCGAGCTTGGCTTGTGGCTGGTGGCCGACGGCATGGGCGGGCATGCCTGCGGCGAGGTAGCCAGCGCCCTGGCGCGCGAAACCATCGTCCGCGAGGTGCGCAACGGCGCTTCGCTGGTGCAGGCCATCCGCACCGCCGATGAGGAAATCATCCGCACCTCACGCCGCCGCAACGACAGCCTGCCGATGGGTACCACGGTGGTCGCCGCACGCGTGCAGGGCAATCGGTTCGAGGTGGCCTGGATTGGCGACAGCCGCGCCTATCTGTGGCGCGACGGCAAGCTCGGCCAGCTCAGCCAGGACCACAGTTATGTGCAGGAGCTGATCGCACAGGGCACGCTCACCGCCGAGCAGGCGCGCGCGCATCCGCACCGCAATGTGGTCACCCAGGCATTGGGCGTGACTGATCCGGCCCACCTCAACGTCGCCACCATGACCGGCGAACTGCGTCCGGGCATGCAGCTGCTGCTGTGCAGTGACGGACTTACCGAGGAAGTCGACGATGCCGGCCTCACCGAGGCACTGGCCCACGGCGACTGCAGCGCGCAGGAATGCGTGGATGCGCTGGTCGCCGCCGCACTGGATGGCGGCGGCTCGGACAATGTCACCGTCGTCCTCGTCCGCTGCCACTAAGGCAGCGTAATTCCATTCATTCAACGATCGGCGCGACTCAGGCCGGCTCGCTCGGCGCGGGCGCCGGCTCGCCGTCCCACCACGCATGGCCGGCCTTCTTGCGCAGCCTGGCCAGGCGCGCTTCGTGCGCTTCCTGCTCGGAAGCGGTCACCAGTACACGGGGACGCGGCAACAGCGCCGACACATCGAACGCCTGCACAACACCGCTGGCACTGGTCGATTCGGCTTCGGGCTGACCAAAACCGATCTCTTCCTGGCCCGAAGTCAGCGCGATATAGACGTCGGCAAGGATCTGCGCATCGAGCAGGCCGCCATGCAGCGTGCGGTGGGCGTTGTCCACGCCCAGCCGCCGGCACAGTGCATCCAGCGAGTTGCGCTGACCCGGATAGCGCTCGCGCGCCATCGCCAGGGTATCGGTCACCGTCACCCGGTTGGCCAGGCGGCCCTTGCCGGCCAGGCTCATCTCGTTTTCGAGGAAGCCCATGTCGAACGAAGCGTTGTGGATGATCAGCTCGGCGCCATCCACATAGGCCAGGAACTCATCCACCACTTCTTCGAAGCGCGGCTTGTCGGCGAGGAAGTCCAGGCTCAGGCCGGTGACTTCCGCCGCGCCGGATTCAAAATCGCAATCCGGCTTCAGGTAACGGTGGAAATTGTTGCCACTGGGCCGCCGCTCAAGCAGCTCCACGCAGCCGATTTCGACCACGCGGTTGCCCTTCTTCCATTCCAGGCCGGTGGTTTCGGTATCAAGGACGATCTGGCGCATCGGCTACCTCAGTTGCTCGCGGCGCCAGCGCGCACGCGGATTGCAGCATCGCGGGCCAGTTGGTCCACGCGTTCGTTGTCCGGATCACCGGAATGGCCTTTGACCCAGCGCCAGTCGATCTGATGGCGCTGCGTGGCCTCGTGCAGGCGCTCCCACAGGTCACGGTTCTTGACCGGGTCGCCGCCAGCGGTCTTCCAGTTGCGCCGCACCCAGCCCGGCATCCACTCGGTGATGCCCTGGCGCACGTACTGCGAATCGGTGAACAAGGTGATGTTGCAGGGCTCGCTGAGCGTTTCCAGGCCCATGATCGCAGCCATCAACTCCATCCGGTTGTTGGTGGTGTGGGCTTCGCCACCGGCCAGCTCGCGCTCATGGCCCTTGTAACGCAACAACGCGCCCCATCCGCCGGGGCCTGGATTGCCGAGGCAGGCGCCATCGGTATGTACTTCAATTGACTTCATAGTGTTCCGTTGAATTCAGGTCGCCACCGGGCCACGCCAACTGACGCGACTGGCCTTGATCGGGCCGATGTAAGCCTCGGTGCGTTTTTCAGCTTCCAGCACGCACAAGGCGCGCAGGGCCGGCAATGCCGTGCCCGGGGTGTTGCCCGACTGCGTCCACAGCGGGCCATAGTGCCGCAGCGAGCGACATCGTATGCCTTGCCGCTGCAATAGTGTCCTGCAGCGCGTCACCGAGGGTGGCCGCGCGCCCTGCCACTGCCAGTGCGCCCGGTAGGGACTGCAGCGGTTGAGCACTGTCACCCAGACCCGCCCGCCGGGCATCAGCACCCGCGCGCACTCGGACAGCAAGGGCTCCAGTTCCTCGGCCGCCGGGTGCTCGATGACGATGGCCTTGATCGACTCGCTGGGCAGCGGCAACGGCAGGCTGCAGCGCAGATCGCCAGCCCAGCCAGGCGCCTGCGGGTCACGGTGCAGGCGCAAGCCACGGCCCTGCGGAGGGAAATCGGGCTGCCAGCAGGCGTTGGGCGCCAGCCACAGCCATGGCGGCGAGGGAAATCCGCGCATTTGTTCAGACAGCAGCCGCTGCTCCCATTCGCGCATCGCCTGCGCCCCGGCTTTCTCAAACCAGGGCGAGACTGCAGCTTGACGGGGGGACGGGGCGGCAGGCATTTTCCAATTCTATGCGACTGATCGCCCTGCCCGCATTCCAGGACAACTACATCTGGGCGCTGCAAACGCCCGATGACCGCACGATTTTCGTCGACCCCGGCCAGGCCAGCCCGGTTTTCGAAGCCGCTGCGCAAGGCATGCAGCCTGCAGGTGTCCTGCTCACCCACCACCACGACGACCATATCGGCGGGGTGGCGGAGTTGCGTGAGCGCTGGCCGCGCTTGCGGGTCATCGCGCCGGTAGATGAACGCATCGCATTGGAATGTGAACGAGTCAGCGAAGGAGACCGGGTAGAATTGTCCGGCTTCGACTTCAGTGTGATGGAAGTTCCCGGTCACACCCGAAGCCATATTGCCTACTACGGCCACGACCATTTGTTCAGTGGCGACATGTTGTTCAGCTTGGGCTGTGGACGCATGTTCGAAGGTACGCCGGCCCAGATGTTGGCCTCGCTCCGGCGAATGGCCGCCCTGCCCCCACAGACACGGGTCTGCTGCGGGCACGAATACACGCTGGCCAATGCCGTGTTTGCGCGGCATGTCGACCCCACCAACGCGGCATTGCAGCGCCGCCAACAGGAAGCCTCGGACATGCGCAGCAGTTCCCGTCCTACCGTTCCCGCCATCCTGGCGAGCGAACTGGAATGCAATCCGTTTCTACGGACTGCCGATACCGCCATCGTTGCAGCGATCGCGGCGCGGCTTGGTCGCGCCCCCACCGACCAGGTGGAAGTCTTCGCCGAATTGCGGCGGTGGAAAGACGGTTTTCGCGCATGAGGCGGCTCAGTCTGCCGTTGGCGCTGGGGGTGTTGTTGGGCACGGGCAGCGGCAAGCTGGCCGCGCAGGGCCTCCCGATCAGCGCCGGCATGACCCAGAACGTCGCCGCACTGACCGCATTACCGTTGGACCCGGCCTCACTGCCGGCCCCGACCACCCGCAACGGACGCGAGATTTTCGCCAACTTCCGTGAGGGCCTGGCCGCACCACAATGTGACGCCGACGCCACCAGCGCACGCTGGCGCAAGCAGTTCTCGCATGCTCCGTCGCGACTGGGCAATGTCGAGGACGATGCGCTGCCACTGTTCGGCTACGTCGTCGACGAGCTGCGCAACGCCGGCCTGCCGACCGAATTCGCACTGATCCCCTTCGTTGAAAGCGGCTACCGCCCTGGTGCCCGCAATGCCAGCGGCCCGGCCGGGCTGTGGCAGTTCATCGCCACCACCGCCCGCAACCACCGCGTGCCGATGGAAAGCGGCTATGACGGCCGCCTCTCCGCTGTCGATTCCACCCGCGCCGCGGTGCGTTACCTGAAGACGCTGCATGGCATGTTCGCTGGTGATTGGCAGCTGGCAACGATGGCCTACAACGCTGGCGAATACCGCATCCTGCAATCACTGCGTCGTGGCGGCATGAACGCGCAGAACGCCACGGCTTCCGAGTTGCCGGGGTTGTCGCCGGTCACCTACGCCTATGTTGAAAAGCTGCACGCACTGGCCTGCGTGCTGGAACAGGCCGAGAACGAACCCGACCTGATGGCGGCACTGGACCGGCAGGTGCCGATCCTGAAGGGCCACACCCTGCCAGCCAACACCACCTTGGCGGCCTGGTCGGCGCAGAACGCGCTGGACCCGGCACGTATCGCCCGCCTCAACCCCGCCTTGACCAGTTCGCGTTCCGGCACCCGGGTGCTGGCACCGGCTGCAGCCATGGGCAGCGTCGAGAGCGACAACAGCGGCAGCCTACTGGTGGCCACCCGCGATGCAGCGCCTGCCGCAGCGCCGTCCGTCGCCAGCCGCCGTCCTGCTGCTCCCGCGCGCGCGGTCGCCTCGGCCAGCACTGGCAGCCGCCACACCGTACGCAGCGGCGAATCGGCCTGGACCATCGCCCGCCGCTACGGCATTTCGGTGAAGACCCTGCTGTCGTCCAACAACCTGGACGCCAGCGCAGTACTGAAGCCGGGCATGGTGCTGCGTTACGACGAAGTGCGCTGAGCCCTAGCTGCCAAGTGGGAACGAAAACAGAAGCCCGGCCAATGGCCGGGCTTCTGCGTTTGGCGTAGGTGTAGTGCCGAGCCATGCTCGGCAGGGGCTTTGCCGCTGACCTACACATTTGTGGGAGCGGCATAAGCCGCGAAACTGGGTGGTCCTTCCGATTGCGCGGATGGCGGCGATTCCATTGCTGTCGGCTTCGCGGCTTATGCCGCTCCTACAAAAGCTGGAGATTGCCGGCAATGCCCTTGCCGAGCATGGCTCGGCACTACCGGGCGCTGCTGGCTGTATTGGGAATGCCCCTGCCGAGCATGGCTCGGCACTGCATAACAAAAGCCCGGCTTTCGCCGGGCTTTTGTTTGTTGCTGCTCAGGTGCTTAGAGCTGGGATTCCTGCACCTGCACCTTGTAGCGCTTGCGCATGCCATCGACATAGGCCTTGGCTGCAGCGGCACCGTCGATCTGGCTCAGCTGGTCCTTGAGCATGGCCTGCTGCGCTTCCGGCACTTCGGCCGGGTTGCCCGGGGTCACCTTGGTGACCGCGAACACGGCATAGCGGCCCGGCTCCATCTCAACCTTGCCATAACTAGGCTTGTCGCCGACCGGAGCCGCAGCGGTGAACGCAGCGCGGTTGGCTTCAGCAGTCGGCATCGGTGCGGTGCGCGGCAGGCCCGGCATCGGCAGCAACTGCAGCTGCTCGCTGCCAGCCAATGCCTGCAGCGTCTGGCCGGCGTTCAACTTGGCCAGCAGTGCGTCAGCCGCCTTCTTCGAGGCCTCTTCGGCACGGTGCAAACGCACTGCAGCGATCACCTGTTCACGCGCCTGCGCCAGCGGAATCGCCTGCTCCGGGGTGTGGGCGGTGACGCGGACCATGACCGTGTGGTTCGGAGCCAGCTCGATCGGATCGCTGACCGTACCGTCTTCCTTCAAGGTATCGGAGAACACAGCCTTCAGCACGGCCGGATTGGCGGCGATACCGCTGGCGGTGGCACGGTTGAACGGACCCAGGGTCTGCACCGGCAAGCCAACTTCCTTGGCTGCGCCAGCCAGCTCGGTCGGGTTCTTGTAAACCAGGTCGACCAGGCGACCACTCAGGTCGTTGAATGCCTTCTCGGTATCAGCCTGCAGCTGCTCGGCAGCCAGCTGATCACGCACTTCCTCGAACGGACGGCCTTCGCCACCCTTGATCTCGCGCAGCTTCAGCACGTGGTAGCCGAACTCGGTCTTGACCGGGCCAACCACGTCACCGGCCTTCATGGCGAACAGCGCGTCTTCGAACGGCTTGACCATCACGCCCTTCTCAACCCAGCCCAGGTCGCCACCGGAATCCTTGGAGCCCGGATCTTCCGAGTTGGCCTTGGCCAGTGCGGCGAAATCGGCGCCCGGCTGCTTGGCTTCGGCTGCCAGTTTGGCGGCCTTGGCCTCGGCTGCCTTTTCATCGCTGCCCTTGGCAATCAGGATGTGCGAAGCCAGACGCTGGTCGGCGCTGACAAAACGCGCCTTCTCATCTTCATAGCGCTGACGCAGCGTAGCCTCATTGGCAGCAGTCGCTGCCGGCATGCTGGCAGCGTTGAGCTCGACGTATTCGATGGTGACGCTTTCCGCCTGACGGAAATCCTTCGGATGCGCCTTGTACCACTGGTCGATCTCGGCATCGGTGACTGCGGCGGTATCCGCGGCAACGACCGGCAACAGTGCGAATTCCACATCACGGGTTTCGCCCAGCAGCTTGAGCAGACGCTCGCTTTCGCCCTTGGTGGTGAAGCCCGATTGGGCCAGTGCGGAAGGAATGATCGACTGCTGCAGGCTGGAACGTACCAGCTGCTCGAACATGGCCGGCGTACGCGGCGGCATGCTCTGCGCCAGCGCCAGGCGGTACTGGTCCGGGTCGAACTTGCCGTCCTTCTGGAACGCCGGGATCGCAGCGATGTAGTCACGCACAGCCTTGTCACCGATGACGATATGCGCGTCTTCGGCAGCCAGGCGCACCACCTGCTCGTCGATCAGCTGATCGAGCACGAGGCGCTTGTTCTCGGCGGTTTCGAACTCGCGCGGGTCGAAGTTGTCGCCCTGCTGCTCACGCGCCTGCATGCGTGCCTGTTCAAAACGGGCACGGAAGTCCTCGACGCTGACTTCGTGGTGGTTCCACAGGAAGGACATCGGCCACCACGACGGCGCCGAGGTCCACCACGACGGCGGGGCCGACACTTTGGCAACGTTCTGTGCGCCGACGCCACCGAGGTAGCTGTTGTCGATCACAAACAGGAACGGAATCATCAACAGGCCCATGATCACCGTAACGATCCAGCCTGAGGTCTTGTCGCGAAGTTTCTGCAGCATGGGCAAATCGAGGCCTGAGTGGCGAGCCGGGCAGTTTAACCCGCTTCCTGCCCCGCGCCCAACTCGGCCGCTGCCAATAGCGGGCCAAAAAAAAAAGCCCCCGGCTTGCGCCGAGGGCTTTGAGACATCTGGCGGAGCGGACGGGACTCGAACCCGCGACCTCCGGCGTGACAGGCCAGCATTCTAACCAACTGAACTACCGCTCCACATTTGACTCGACCACCACCGGTTGCCCGGGGGCGCGCACTCCGAAGAGCGACTTGATTAAATGGCGGAGCGGACGGGACTCGAACCCGCGACCTCCGGCGTGACAGGCCAGCATTCTAACCAACTGAACTACCGCTCCACACTTTCAAACTGTACTGCAATGCTTAACTTGGTGGGTGCTGAGGGTTTCGAACCCCCGACCCTCTCCGTGTAAGGGAGACGCTCTACCGCTGAGCTAAGCACCCCAGCTGAGCCGCTTAGTTTACAGCGTCTTTCAGAGCTTTACCAGCCTTGAAGGCAGGATTTTTTGCAGCAGCGATTTTGATCTCTTCGCCGGTCTTCGGGTTACGGCCGGTGCGCGCAGCGCGCTCACGAACCTGGAACGTACCGAAGCCCACCAGAGTCACGGCATCACCCTTCTTCAGGGCCTTGGTGATCTCGGCGATGACGGCATCAACCGCACGGCCAGCTTCAGCCTTGGTCAGGTCAGCAGCACCGGCAACGCCATCAATCAATTCGGTCTTGTTCATTCTGTAAAACTCCCTTTGCGGTAATCCGCGGAATTATTGAGTGGCACCCGTACGTCCCCAAGACGCACGACTGCCGAAGAACCTGCAAACACGCCGACAAAAAAACCACTGCCGCGTGAGTCGCACTTTTATACCAGCGCCCCCCTACCCGCGCAAGCTGAAAAGCCTTTAATGACGCGGGTTTTGAGGGGTTTTACGTTCACATTTCAGTGCTTGACGCGGGCCGTGGGAGCTGCCTTCGCCTTGCCGCGAACTGCGACACGCTGCGCACTTTTACCGGCTTTCTTCGGCCTCAGCGGCGTTGCCAATGCGATATCCAGCACTTCGTCGATCCACTTCACCGGCACGATGGTCAGGTCGCGGGTGACATTGGCCGGGATATCCACCAGGTCCTTGCGGTTCTCTTCGGGGATGACCACGGTACGGATGCCACCGCGCAGCGCGGCCAGCAGCTTCTCCTTCAGACCACCGATCGCGGTCACGCGACCACGCAGGGTGATCTCACCAGTCATCGCCACTCCGGCCTTGACCGGCACCTTGGTCAGCGTGGACACCAGCGAAGTCACCATCGCAATGCCTGCGCTCGGGCCGTCCTTCGGCGTCGCGCCATCGGGCACGTGCAGGTGAACATCGTGCTTCTGCAGGAAATCCACGTCGATGCCGAGTGCCTCGGCACGTGCACGCACCACCGACAAGGCAGCCGTGGCCGATTCCTTCATCACATTGCCAAGCTGGCCGGTGAGCGTGACCGCGCCCTTGCCCGGGATCAGCGTCGACTCGACCTGCAGCAGCTCGCCGCCGACTTCCGTCCAGGCCAGGCCGGTGACCAGGCCGATCTCGTTTTCTTCCTCGGCACGGCCGAAGTCGAAACGCTGCACGCCCAGGTACTTGTCCAGGTTCTTCGCATCCACAACCACCAGCGCCTTCGGCTTCTTGGCCGACTTCTTGGCGGCGGCTTTCTTCACCGGCTGCGGACCGGCCAGGGCGATCTCCTTCACTACCTTGCGGCAGATCTTGGCGATTTCGCGCTCGAGGTTACGCACGCCGGATTCGCGCGTGTAATAACGCACGATGCCGCGGATGGCATCTTCTTCGATTGCCAGCTCTTCAGCCTTCAGGCCATTGGCCTTGAGCTGCTTGCCCAGCAGGTAGCGCATGGCGATGTTGAGCTTCTCATCCTCGGTGTAACCCGGGATGCGGATCACTTCCATGCGGTCCAGCAACGGGCCCGGAATGTTCAAGGAGTTGGAGGTAGCCACGAACATCACTTCGCTCAGGTCCAGGTCGACCTCGAGGTAGTGATCGTTGAAGGCGTTGTTCTGCTCCGGGTCCAGCACTTCGAGCAGTGCCGAGGACGGATCGCCGCGGAAATCCATCGACATCTTGTCGATCTCATCCAGCACGAACAGCGGGTTCTTGCTGCCGACCTTGTTGAGGTTCTGCACGATGCGGCCCGGCATCGAACCGACATAGGTACGGCGATGGCCACGGATCTCGGCTTCGTCACGCACGCCGCCCAGGCTCATGCGCACGAACTTGCGGTTGGTGGCCTTGGCGATGGACTGACCCAGCGAGGTCTTGCCCACGCCCGGCGGACCGACCAGGCACAGGATCGGGCCCTTCATCTGCTTCACCCGCGCCTGCACCGCAAGGTATTCAAGGATGCGATCCTTGACCTTGTCCAGACCGTAATGGTCGGCGTCCAGCGTGTCCTGCGCGACCTTCAGGTCCTTGCGGACCTTGGTGCGCTTCTTCCACGGCACGCCCAGCAGCCATTCCAGATAATTGCGCACCACCGCGGCTTCGGCCGACATCGGCGACATCTGCTTGAGCTTGTTGAGCTCGTTCTTGGCCTTGGTTTCCACAGGCTTGGGCATGCCGGCTTCGGCGATCTTGCGCGCCAGTTCTTCCATCTCACCCGGCGCTTCATCCAGGTCACCCAGTTCTTTCTGGATGGCCTTCATCTGCTCGTTGAGGTAGTACTCGCGCTGGCTCTTTTCCATCTGCGACTTGACGCGGCCGCGGATGCGTTTTTCCAGCTGTTGCACGTCGATTTCGCCGTCGACCAGGCCGACCAGCATTTCCAGCCGATCGCCGACCTGCAGGGTTTCCAGCAGCTTCTGCTTGTCGGCCAGGCGCACGCCGATGTGCGCAGCGATGGTATCGGCCAGACGCGTTGGTTCTTCGATGCCAGCCAGGGTCTGCAACAGCTCCGGCGGCAGCTTGCGGTTGGTCTTGACGTACTGCTCGAACAGCGACATCAGCGAACGGGCAATCGCCTCGATCTCACGCGGCTCGCGCGATTCGTCCGATTCGATTTCCGTGCCATGGCCCTGCAGCGAGCCGTCCTGCTCATAGACCTTGTCCACGGCAACGCGCGACAGGCCTTCGACCAGCACCTTGATGGTGCCGTCGGGCAGCTTCAGCAACTGCAGCACCTGCGCCAGGGTGCCGACGGTGTACAGGTCGGCGGCCGCCGGGTCGTCGGTTTCAGCCGACTTCTGCGCAAGCAGCAGGATGCGCTTGTCGGCCTCCATCGCGCGCTCCAGCGCCTGCATGGACTTGTCGCGGCCCACGAACAGGGGGATGACCATGTGCGGGAACACCACCACGTCGCGTAGCGGCAGGACCGGCAGGTCGAGGACTTCGAGTTGGGACTGGGCCATGGGGGCTCCGAGATTCGGTGGAGGCTAAATAAAAAAGCCGATGGCCCCGTTATGGGGCCATCGGCGAGGTGTTGCAAGAGCTGTCGAAAGCTGAACGTGAGCGGCGCGACCGCCTATTCACCTCAGCTCGCCCGGGTTCACTCGCCAGAGGCGGTTTTGACCGGTTCCGGCGGCGCCTGGTAGACGATGTACGGCTCGGATTTGTTCTCGATGACCGACTCGTCCACGACCACCTTGCTGACGTTTTCCTGCGAGGGCAGCTCGTACATGGTGTCCAGCAGCACCGACTCGACGATGGTGCGCAGGCCACGGGCGCCGGTCTTGCGCTTGAGCGCCTTCTTGGCGATGGCCGACAGCGCATCGGGACGGAACTCCAGCTCCACGTTCTCCATCTCGAACAGCTTCTTGAACTGCTTGGTGATGGCGTTCTTGGGCTCGGTCAGGATTTGGATCAGAGCGGCTTCGTCCAGCTCTTCCAGGGTCGCGACCACCGGCAGGCGGCCAACGAATTCCGGGATCAGGCCGAACTTGATCAGGTCTTCCGGCTCCACTTCGGCCAGCACCTTGCCCACTTCCTGCTTGCGCTCGGCACTCTTCACCTTGGCACCGAAACCAATGCTGCTGGTGTCGATGGAACGGGCCTGGATCACCTTGTCCAGGCCGGCGAACGCGCCGCCGCAGATGAACAGGATGTTCTTGGTGTCGACCTGCAGGAATTCCTGCTGCGGGTGCTTGCGGCCGCCCTGCGGCGGAACGCTGGCCACGGTGCCTTCGATCAGCTTCAGCAGGGCCTGCTGTACGCCTTCGCCGGACACATCGCGGGTGATCGACGGGTTCTCGCTCTTGCGCGAGATCTTGTCGATTTCATCGATGTAGACGATGCCCTGCTGTGCTTTCTCGACGTCGTAGTCGCACTTCTGCAGCAGCTTCTGGATGATGTTTTCCACATCCTCGCCCACGTAACCGGCTTCGGTCAGGGTGGTCGCATCGGCCATGGTGAACGGCACGTTGAGCAGGCGCGCCAGCGTTTCGGCCAGCAGCGTCTTGCCCGAACCGGTCGGGCCGACCAGCAGGATGTTGGACTTGGACAGCTCGACGTCGTCGCTCTTGGAACGGCTCTCGATGCGCTTGTAGTGGTTGTACACCGCAACCGCCAGCGTGCGCTTGGCGCGGTTCTGGCCAATCACGTACTGGTCGAGCACCTCGAGGATCTCGCGCGGCTTGGGCAGCGAACTGCGCGCCGACTGCGCCTTTTCCTCAAGTTCCTCACGGATGATGTCGTTGCACAGCTCCACGCATTCATCACAGATGAACACGCTCGGGCCTGCGATCAGCTTACGGACTTCGTGCTGACTCTTGCCGCAGAACGAGCAGTACAGAATCTTGCCACTGCTGTCCCCGGTACGACCTTGCCGGTCTTCGCTCATGCTTCGCTTACCCAGTTGCTTCCCCCTCTGAACAGGGGGTTCAATTTCGAGAATAGCACAGGGCCGGAGGGACACCAGTCCGGTTCCGACCCTGCAAAATCAGGCCGATTTTCTGGCCGTTCAACGCATCAGGACGCCTGGATGCTCTCTTCCGGACGACGCTCCAGCACCTGGTCCACCAGGCCGTAAGCCGCAGCTTCGGCCGCGCTCTTGAAGTTGTCACGCTCGGTATCGCGGGCGATGGTCTCCAGGTCCTGGCCGGTGTGCTTGGCCAGCACTTCGTTCAGGCGCGAACGCAGGGTCAGGATTTCACGGGCGTGGATGTCGATGTCCGTGGCCTGGCCCTGGTAGCCGCCGAGCGGCTGGTGGATCATCACGCGCGAGTTCGGCAGCGCGAAACGCTTGCCCGGCGCACCGGCCGCCAGCAGCAGCGCGCCCATCGAGGCGGCCTGGCCGATGCAGGTGGTGCTCACGTCCGGCTTGATGTACTGCATGGTGTCGTAGATCGCCATGCCGGCAGTGACCACGCCGCCCGGCGAGTTGATGTAGATGCTGATTTCCTTTTCCGGGTTTTCCGATTCAAGGAACAGCAGCTGCGCCACCACAACGTTCGCCATGTGGTCGTCGATCGGACCGACCAGGAAAATCAGGCGCTCTTTGAGCAGGCGCGAATAGATATCGTAGGCGCGCTCGCCGCGGCTGGTCTGTTCGACCACCATCGGAACCATGTTCAGAGCTTTGGTTCGGTTGTCCATTACGTGAGGCACCTATTTTGGGAGGGAACTCCCCGCGCCGTAGCGCGGGGATGAAACACCGCCAGCTTACTGGCGGATGGCTTCCTGGAACGTCAAGGCCTGCTCGGTGTGCTGGGCACGCTCGGCGATCCAGTCGATCACCTGCTCTTCCATCACGCGGTTCTGCAGGCCAGCCATAAGCTGGGGATCATTGCGGTACATCTCAATGACCTGCTCCGGCTCTTCGTAGGTCGAGGCGATCAGGCGCATGGTTTCGTTCAGACGCTTCGGGTCCAGGCGCAGCTCGTTCTTGCGGGCCACTTCGCCGACCAGCAGGCCGACCAGCACGCGCTTGGAAGCGGCGTCCTTGAAGCCTTCGTGGGCATCGGCCGGCACGTCGCCCGGGTTGCCGCCCTGGCGACGGATGGCATCGATCTGCTGGGCCAGCATCGAACGGGCTTCGCCCTCGACCAGGCGCGGCGGCAGCTCGACCGAGGAATAGGCGGCAATCAGCTGCTCACCCACTTCACGGCGCAGGCGGTTCATCAGCGCGCCCTTGAGCTCGCGCTCCAGGTTGGAACGGATGTCGGCGCGGAACTGCTCCACATCGCCGTTCTTCACG
Source organism: Stenotrophomonas sp. STEN021 (assembly GCF_056760175.1). Classification (NCBI taxonomy): domain Bacteria; kingdom Pseudomonadati; phylum Pseudomonadota; class Gammaproteobacteria; order Lysobacterales; family Lysobacteraceae; genus Stenotrophomonas; species Stenotrophomonas sp. STEN021. The sequence goes on from NZ_JBRREH010000056.1 coordinate 26,455, forward strand.
CCGAAGCTCTTGATGAAGGCGGTGTCGACTTCCGGCATGTCCTGCTCGGACACTTCAACGGCCTTGACGGTGACCTGCACGGTCTTGCCCGCCAGCGCCGGCACGCGCCAGTCAGCCGGGAACTCGACATCCAGGGTCTTTTCTTCACCCTTGGCCAGGCCGATCAGGCCCTTTTCGATCTGCTCGAACATCATGCCCTGGCCGATGATGATGGCGCCCTTCTCGACACCCTCGGCCGGCAGACGCTCGTCGCCAGCCTGCGACCAGGTTTCCAGGCCGACCAGATCGCCTTCCTGGGCGCCGCGTGCAACCGGCTTCCAGGTGCGGCGCTGGGCGCGCAGGTTCTCGATCATCTGGTCGATGTCGGCATCGCTGATTTCGGCGGTGTGGCGCACGACGGTCAGCTTGGTGACGTCGACGTCGCCGAAGTCCGGGATCAGCTCAACGGTGGCAACGAAGTCGAACTCGCCTTCGCCGGCCTTGTCGATGCGCGGGTTACCGGCAATGCGCAGCTCGTGCTGGCGCAGGGCCGCGTCAAAGGTCTCGCGCAGCAGGCCGTCCAGCGCCTCGGCACGCACCTGCGGGCCAAAACGCTGTTCGATCACCTTGGCCGGCACCTTGCCCGGACGGAAACCCTTGATGCGCGCGGTGCGCGCGATTTCGCCCAGACGGCCGCTGATATGCCCCTGCAGACGCTCTTCCGGCAGCGAGAAGCTCAGGCGGCGTTCCAGATTGCCGGTGGATTCGATCGAAGCTTGCATGTTGACTCCTGCCACCGGCGGCAACCGCGCCGGTTCGATGTGATGGATGAAACGGTTGTAGGGCGCGGTTATGCACCGCAGCCCTTTAGTTTGGCCGATATCGCCCGTGGCCGCCAGCGGGCAGACCCATACAGGTTGTCTGAAAAGGCCCGCAGCGGGCAGAGAACACCACTGACTGGTGCGAAAGGGGGGACTCGAACCCCCACGCCTTGCGGCACTGGAACCTAAATCCAGGGCGTCTACCAATTCCGCCACTTTCGCAATACTGACTCAGGGCAGCATTGTTGCAGGAGCGTCAGCAAAGCGGAAGCCGAGCCCACTTGCGCACATCTGCAACCCTGGCCGGCCAACGCCACCCTGACTAAGAAAAAAGCCGCCAGATTTCTCCAGCGGCTTCTTGATTTGGTGGGCTGTCAAGGATTCGAACCTTGGACCTATTGATTAAGAGTCAACTGCTCTACCAACTGAGCTAACAGCCCTGAAACTTCGAGGTGAATTCTACACTACAAGCGTGCTTCATGCACCCGCCCAAAACACCGGGCTTACATAAAAAGAGAAAGCCGCTGGATTGCTCCAGCGGCTTTCTTGATTTGGTGGGCTGTCAAGGATTCGAACCTTGGACCTATTGATTAAGAGTCAACTGCTCTACCAACTGAGCTAACAGCCCTGAAAATCAGGAGGCGAATAATGCCCCATCCTGACTTTTATTGCAAGCCCGGATTTTACTCCGAAGCCTTGAAACAGTGGGGTGGCTGAGGGGATTCGAACCCCCGACCACCGGAATCACAATCCGGTACTCTAACCAACTGAGCTACAGCCACCACTGAAACCTTGCTACCTACCGCTTGCACCTGATGGCGCGCCCGACAGGAATCGAACCTGTAACCGCCGGCTTAGAAGGCCGGTGCTCTATCCAGTTGAGCTACGGGCGCTCTGACCGGACTGTCGCACTCCAACACGCGCTTGGTGCGTTGGATGGTCGGGGTAGAGGGATTCGAACCCCCGACATCCTGCTCCCAAAGCAGGCGCGCTACCAGACTGCGCTATACCCCGGCGGTGAATCCTTCCAATGCCCCGGAAAGGTCGGCTATTGTGGGAAAAACGCACCAACCTGTCAACGGTAAATTTCATTTAATTTGAATTGGGTATGCTTGCGTCCAATTCCCGCCCACTTCATAGCAACGGAGCATTGCATGCGCAGCGGCAACCCTGCCCTTTCCGATACCACCTTCCTCGACCTTGGCAGCGGCAGCGTGGTGTCACGCGGCGCCGATGCAATGACCATCAATGGCACCGTCAACAAGACCGCCATCCTGCTGGTGCTGGCTGCATTGACTGCTGCGTTCGCATGGAACGGTACCATCAGCGACAGCGGCGAACTGCTGCCGGCGGCCAAGCTCTACATGTGGGGCGGCCTGATCGTCGGCTTCATCCTGTCGCTGGTGACCATCTTCAAGAAGACCTGGGCGCCGGTCAGCGCGCCGCTGTATGCACTGGCTGAAGGCCTGTTCCTCGGCTCGATCTCGGCCGTCTACGAAGTGCGCTTCAACGGCATCGTGTTCCAGGCGGTACTGCTGACCTTCGGCACGCTGTTCGCCCTGCTGTTCGCCTATCGCAGCGGCCTGATCAAGGCCACCGAAAACTTCAAACTGGGCGTGGTTGCGGCCACCGGCGGCATCGCCCTGGTCTACCTGGCCACCATCGTGCTGGGCTTGTTCAACATCAACATCCCCTACATCCACGGCTCAGGCCTGATCGGCATCGGTTTCAGCCTGTTCGTGGTGGTGATCGCGGCGTTGAACCTGGTACTGGATTTCGACTTCATCGAAAGCGGCGTGGAAGCCGGCGCACCGAAGTACATGGAGTGGTACGGCGCGTTCGGATTGATGGTCACCCTGGTGTGGCTGTACATCGAGTTCCTGCGCCTGCTGTCGAAGCTGCAGTCGCGCAACTGAGGCGGTTGCAAGCTGCACGCCAAGGGCGCCCATTGGGCGCCCTTTTGTTTTGTAGTGGCGGGGCCCGGGCGGCGGGGGGGCGTCGGCGAACACGCCCCACCCCGCAACGCGAGGGGGCGGGGAGCAACCAAAAAAGAGCGCCGGGGCGGGGCGCGGACGGGGGGCCCG
>NZ_JBRREH010000057.1:0-29190 GCF_056760175.1 Stenotrophomonas sp. STEN021
CCCCATTTTGGCGGGGGCGGGGGCGTGGGGGGGGCTGGGAGGGGGGGGGTCGGGCCGAGCCATGCTCGGCAGGGGCCTTACCGGGAAAGCCTCTGTCGAGCACAGCTCGGCACTACGCCTGGCTCCCTCCGTTTGGCCGCAGGCCAAGGGGAGGTCTGGGGAGGGGTTGGCTTTTTGGGTGTTACCGGGAAGGCTCCTGCCGAGCATGGCTCGGCACTACAGGCCGGATTTTTCTGCCGATGTTGCGCCGCAGAATGCGTTGGGCGAAATGCTCATGCTTTACTTGGATCGATCTAAATTTTCGACAGGTTGCTTCCGGGGACGCAGTTGGGGCCGCGCAGGGCGAGGCCCAGCTGACTGCAAGTCACTGAAAATACTGCCGGATACCGCTTTCCACGGCCCAATGTTTGCTGCTTTTTTCCCGCTGGCCGCCGTCGTGACGGCTGTCGGGGCAGGTGCAGGGGCCTACCCGTTTTGCTGATGCCTGGCATCTCTCCCCCATCCCGTTCCCGGATGGGCTGGACATCAGCGGCCCGGCTTGTCCGGGCCAACTTCTGCCGTAGCTACATCGCCGCCGTACCGACCGACCCAAGGATCCAATGCATGAGCCGATCGCCTTCCACCGCCCACTCCCGTCGCCGCCCGCTGGCAACGGCTGCCTGCCTGCTGGCGCTGAGCTTCGCGCCGTTGCTGCAGGCTGCGCCGTCGGCCGCGCTGGAGCGCGAGGTCAATACCTTCATCGGCAGCAAGGATGACGGCAATACCTTCCCGGGCGCGTCGGCACCGTTCGGCCTGATCCAGGTCAGCCCGATTGGCAGCCATTACTCGGGTTGGCGCTATGACGATGAAAAGATCCGCGGCTTCGGTCATTCCTTCATCTCCGGCGCCGGTTGCTGGGAGCAGGGCGGTCAGGTTTCGGTATTGCCGGTGACCGGCAGCATTGGTCCGGGCGGTGATTTCGACACCAAGGACCCCAAGCGTTTCGATCACAAGAGTTACGCATCGGCTTACAGCCATGATGGCGAAGTCGGCCAGGCCGGCTACTACAAAGTCCGTCTGACCGACTATCGCGGCATCGACGTGGAAACCACCGCGCTGACCCGCGCCGCCGCCGAGCGCTACACCTTCAGCGCGGGCGTGAGCGAAGGCCAGGTGCTGGTCAACGTCGCCCAGGCCAATGAGCGCCATTCGGTGATCGGCAGCGTCATCGACGTGGTCGGTGATCGTGCGGTGGAAGGCAAGCTGGTCACCAAGAGTTTCTGCGGTGGCCACCAGTACACCACCTGGTTCCGCATCGAGTTTGATCGCCCGTTCAAGGCGCACGGCACCTGGGGCGAGGAAGGCGGCCTGCCCGGCGCACGCCACAGCATGGAAGGCGAGGCCAAGCCCAATGGTGCGTGGCTGAGTTTTGACCTGGCCGATGGCCGCAGCGTCACCGTCACCAGTGCGATCTCGCATGTGGATGCCGAAGGCGCGCGCAACAATCTGCGCAGCGATGGCATGCAGGGCGGCAAGCTGCTGAGCTTCGATCGCATGCGCGCGCTGTCGCAGGCGCAGTGGCGCGAACAGCTGGGCAGCGTCAAGGTTGAAGGTGCGAACGCCGATGACCGCACTGTGCTGTACACCGCGCTGTACCACGCGCTGCTGCAGCCGATGACCGGCAGCGATGCCGATGGTCGCTATCGTGGCTACGACGACGTCATCCATCGTGCTGATGGCTGGACCTACTACGAGTATTTCTCGTTGTGGGATACCTACCGCACGCAGAACCAGTGGCTGGCGCTGACCCGCCCGGAAGTCGCGCGTGATATCGGCCGCAGCCTGCTGGCCATCAATGAGCAGGGCGGTTGGTTGCCGCGCTGGGGCTATGCCAATTTCGAAACCAATGTGATGACCGGCGACCCGGTAACACCTTTCATGGTCGACCTGTGGCGTTTTGGCGCGCTGAAGGGCCGCGAGGCGGAAGCCTGGGGCGCGCTGCGCCGCAATGCCTTCGAGATGCCGCCGATCAATTCGCGCATGGCCGGCCGTTCCGGCAATGCCAGCTATCTCGCCAACGGTTTTGTCGGTTATGACCGTGCGTTCCCGTCCAAGGGCATGGACGTCGATCCGCACCACGGCGGCTCGGCAACGCTGGAGTACGCGTTGGCCGATTGCGCGCTGGCGCAGATGGCCGATGGCCTCGGTCACGCCGACGATGCAGCGACGCTGCGCGCGCGTGGTGGCAACTGGCACAAGGTGTGGGATGCGGATGTGCGTGATGCCGAAACCGGCTTCACCGGTTTCCCGCGTCCGCGCGACGAGAACGGCAAGTGGTATACGCCGGCCGATGGCCATTACAGCCCACGTTCGGAACATGGCTTCCATGAAGGCACCGCTTGGCAGTACCAGTGGCTGGTTCAGCAGGACGTGCCGGGCATGCTGCAGGCCATGCATGGTCGCGAACAGGCCGGCAAGCGTCTGGATGCGTTCTTCGCCTATGACGCACTGCTGCAGGCTCCGCTCACCGCCGCGCGCAAGGAGTGGGTGGTTGGCCCGTACAGCTATTACAACCAGTACCGCTACAACCCCAACAACGAGCCTGACCTGCATTCGCCGTGGATGTATACGCTGATCGGCCAGCCGTGGAAGACCGCCACCGTGGTCCGCGCCGCGCAGCAGCTGTTCACCAATGCGCCCAACGGCGTCACCGGCAATGATGACCTTGGCACGATGTCGGCCTGGTACCTGTTCAGTGCGCTCGGCCTGTATCCAGCAGTACCGGGCAGTGGTCAGTTCCTGCTGCATGCGCCGCGCTACAGCAAGGCCGAGATCACCCTGGGCAACGGCCGCACGCTGCGCCTGCAGGCACCGGGTGCCGATCCGCGCAGCCTGCAGTACATCCAGAGCGTGCAGGTTGATGGCAAGTCGCAGCCGGCGGTGTGGCTGGATTGGCAGCGCCTGCAGCAGGGCGGCGATGTGCGCTTCACCCTTGGTGCGCAGGCACCGGAGCAGGGCTGGGGCACCGCACCGGCGGACCTGCCGGTGTCGTACTGCGCCACCCCGGGCAGCGCCCAGCCGTGAGCTCAGGCAGCGCCAAGGCCGGGAAGAAGGAAGCGGGCAGCGCAGGCGCTGGCCGTGATCCTTTAGGCTTGGCGCATCCCGAAACCGCAGCGGAAACGATGAAAGACACTTCTACCGGCGCCAAGGGCGCACGCAAGGCCGGCCAACGCGCGGTCACCGTCACCGACATCGCGCAGGCGGTGGGGGTGTCGCGGGCGACCGTATCGCTGGTGCTGCGTGGCAGCCCCTTGGTCAACGTCGACACCCGCGCCAAGGTCGAGGCCGAGCTGCGCAAGCAGCGCTATGTGTACAACCGCACCGCCGCCAATCTGCGTCGTCGTACCTCGTCGTCGATCGCGCTGGTGATCAACGATCTGTCCAACCCGTTCTTCGCCGAATTCGCCTCGGGCGTGGACGAGGCGCTGGGCGACAAGGGCTTCGTGACCTTGCTTGGCAGCACCGGCGAATCGCCGCAGCGCCAGCAGGCGGTGTTGAGCACCTTGATGGAGCACACACCGACCGGCTTCATCCTGTCGCCGGCCGAAGGCAGCGATGCCGAAGAGCTGCGCCATGTATTGGGTGCGCACGCCAACGTGCTGCTGTTCAACCGTGAACTGGCCGGCGCGGACTGGGATTTCCTCACCCTGGACAACCAGCACGGCGCGTACATGGCGACCCGTCACCTGATCGAACGCGGTCATCGTGACATCGCCTTCTTTGGCGGACATGGCGCATCCAGTTCCTGCGCGCAGCGCCGCCTGGGTTACCAACAGGCATTGAGTGAAGCAGGCTTGCCCTTGCATGCGGACTGGTTGATCGAATCCGCCCCCAACCGCTTGGAAGCCGCTGCACGTACCGGCGAATTGTTTGAAAGCGCACAGCGTCCCAGCGCCGCGGTCTGCTACAACGACACGGTTGCATTGGGCCTGATGCTGGGCCTGACCTCGCGTGGCATCCGCCCGGGCGGTGACTTCGCCGTCACCGGCTTCGATGACATCTCCGAGGCTGCAGTCGCGGTGCCGCCGTTGACCACGCTGACCGCAGATCCGCGCGAACGTGGTCGCCAGGCTGCAGCCTTGTTGCTGCAGCGCCTGGACAACCCCGATGCCGCACCGATGCGCACCGTCGCACCGGTGCAGCTGCGGATCCGCGAAAGCAGTGCAGCAAGGCCAAGTTGATTCCCTAGCCCCATCTTCCGATTACCGTATCCAGGCAGCCCACATGCACATACCAACATCGCCGTCATCTTCATCAGGCCAGTCGGCACCCGTGGTCAATACGCGCGTGGCCTTGGCAGTGGCGACGACCATCTTCTTCATGTGGGGCTTCCTGACCTGCCTCAACGACATCCTGATTCCGCACCTGAAGTCGGTCTTCGAATTGAACTACACCCAGGCAATGCTGGTGCAGTTCACCTTTTTCGGTGCCTACTTCCTCATGTCGCTGCCCGCAGGTCGACTGGTGGCGCGGCTGGGTTACAAGCTGGGCATTGTCGCTGGCTTGGTGATTGCCGGCATCGGCGCGCTTGGCTTCTGGCCGGCGGCTGAGCTGCGTGTCTATGGCGCCTTCCTTGCGGCCTTGTTCGTGCTGGCAACCGGCATCACCGTGTTGCAGGTAGCGGCCAATCCCTATGTGGCGCTGCTTGGCCCGGAACGCACCAGCTCCAGTCGTTTGACGCTGGCCCAGGCATTGAACTCGTTGGGCACTGCGATCGCGCCGATCTTTGGCGGCATGCTGATCCTGGGCAATACGGTGAAGAGCGCCGATGAGCTGACGGCGCTGCCGCTGGCTGACCAGTTGGCCTACCGCGCGCAGGAAGCGCAGTCGGTGCAGGGGCCGTATCTCGGCCTGGCGGTGGCCTTGTTCCTGCTGGCGTTGTTCGTGTTCCTGTTCCGTCTGCCGTCGCTGAGCGAGAACAGCGAACAAGCCGACAGCGCACGCCACAGCTATGGTGATGCGCTGCGCCACAAGCACCTGCTGTTCGGCGTGCTGGGCATCTTCTTCTATGTGGGTGCCGAGGTCTCGATCGGCAGCTTCCTGGTCAACTACCTGTCGCAGCCCAACATCGGCGGCTTCAGTGAGCAGCAGGCCACGCACTATGTGTCGCTGTACTGGACCATGGCGATGATCGGCCGCTTTGCCGGTTCGCTGCTGCTGGTGCGCTTCTCGCCACGCAAGTTGCTGGCGTTGTTTGCACTGATCAACGTCGGCTTGCTGGCCCTGACCATGGTCAGCGAAGGCCAGGTAGCCTTGTACTCGATCGTGGCGATTGGCCTGTTCAACTCGATCATGTTCCCGACCATCTTCGCACTCGGCATCGAGCGCCTGGGGCCGTTGACCAACAAGGCGTCCAGCCTGCTGATCATGGCCATCGTCGGCGGCGCCGTGGTGCCCTTCCTGCAAGGCATGCTGGCCGACCGCATCGGTGTGCACCATTCATTCGTACTGCCGTTGCTGTGCTACGGCTACATCATTTTCTACGGGCTGGTCGGTTCGCGCACCAGCACCGGCGTTACCCAACAGGACTAAGGCCAGATGGGCAAGATTGTTTGTTTCGGCGAAATTTTGATCGATCTATTAGCGCAACCGCCGGCCTCGGCGGACACCCCGCGCGCCTTCCTGCAGTACGCCGGCGGTGCCCCCGCCAACGTCGCAGTGGCGGCCGCGCGCTTGGGTGCCAGCAGCCATTTCGCCGGCATGCTGGGTCGCGACATGTTCGGTGACTTCCTGCTGGAGAGCCTGCAGCAGGCCGGGGTCGAGACCGACTGCATCGTGCGTACCGATGCAGCCAAGACCGCGCTGGCCTTCGTCGCGCTGGACGCGCATGGCGAGCGCAGCTTCAGCTTCTACCGGCCGCCGGCAGCGGATCTGCTGTTCCGCGCCGAACACTACCTGCCTGCCTGCTTTGACGGCACGGCCTGCTTCCACGTCTGCTCCAACAGCCTGACCGAAGTCGATATTGCGGCGGCGACCTTTGCCGGCATGGAGCGTGCGCGCGCCGCCGGCGCCGTGGTCAGCCTGGACCTGAACCTGCGTCCTGCGCTGTGGCCAGCGGGTGTCGATCCCTCGCCGCGCCTGTGGCAGGCCTTGGAGCGCGCCGACCTGATCAAGCTCTCGCGCGAAGAGCTCGATTACCTGGCCGCGCCGTTGGGCGCCGATGGTGATGCGCAGGTGCTGCAGCGCCTGCTTGCGGCGCAGGCACGCTGGGTGATCATCACCGACGGTGCCGGCACGCTGCGCTGGTATACCCGCCATGGCCAGGGCGAAGTACCAAGCTTCCGCGTGCAGGCGGTGGATACCACCGCTGCGGGTGATGCGTTTGTCGGCGGCGTGCTGGTGGGGCTGGTCGAGCGCGGTGGCGCAGGCGCGGGTTTCGCCGCGTTCTGCCAGACCCCGAACGCAATCAATGGCACGCTGCGCTTCGCCGCAGCGGTGGGCGCATTGGCGGTGACCCGCAAGGGCGCCTTTGCGGCAATGCCAAGCTTGAACGAAGTGCAGCATCTGCTGCAGCAACAGGACGCCATCGCATGACCACCACGCCCGATTTCCGCTCCCCGACCTTCCTGCGCGCGCATATCGCCGACACGATGGCCTTCTACCATCCGCATTGCATCGATGCGGATGGCGGCTTCTTCCACTATTACCGGGACGACGGCAGCATCTACGATCGCAGCCATCGCCACCTGGTCAGCAGTACCCGCTTCGTCTTCAACTATGCGATGGCCTACCGTGAGTACGGCAACGCCGAGTATCTGGATGCGGTGAAGCACGGTGTGCGCTACCTGCGTGATGTGCACCGCAATCCAGCCACTGGCGGCTACGCCTGGACCCTGCGCGATGGCAAGGTCGAGGACGACATGAATCACTGCTATGGCGTGGCGTTCGTGCTGCTGGCCTACAGCTGTGCACTGAAGGCCGGCATCGAGCAGGGTCGGGAGTGGATGGACGAGACCTGGCAGCTGCTGGAACGCCACTTCTGGGAGCCGCAGCACGGCCTGTACCGCGACGAAGCCGATGCCGACTGGAACTTCACCGGTTATCGCGGCCAGAACGCCAACATGCATATGTGCGAAGCCATGCTGGCCGCGTTCGAGGCCAGTGGCGAACAGCGCTACCTGCAGCGCGCCTTGCAGCTGGCCGACAACATGACCCGCAGGCAGGCAGCCAAGGCTGGTGGCCTGGTCTGGGAACACTACGACATCGATTGGAACATCGATTGGAACTACAACCTGGACAATCCCAAGCACCTGTTCCGTCCCTGGGGCTTCCAGCCCGGCCACCAGACCGAATGGGCCAAGTTGCTGATGATCCTCGACCGCCACGTCGATGCCGACTGGCTGGTACCGACCGCGCGACACCTGTTCGATACCTCGATGACGCGTTCCTGGGATGAGGTGCGCGGTGGCCTGTATTACGGCTTCGCACCGGAATCGCGTCGCCAGCCGAACATGGACGGCGCGGCGATTGGCGGCGACAGTTTCGTCTGCGACGACGACAAGTACTTCTGGGTGCAGGCCGAGTCGCTGGCCGCCGCCGCGCTGCTGGCCAAGCGTACTGGCGACGCCAGCTACTGGGACTGGTATGACCGCTTGTGGGCATATTCGTGGCAGTACTTCGTCGACCATCGCTACGGTGCATGGTTCCGCATCCTCGATGCCGACAATCGCAAGTACGACGACGAGAAGAGCCCGGCCGGCAAGACCGATTACCACACCATGGGCGCCTGCCACGAAGTATTGAACGTAGTGCGCGAAAGCTGATCAACGGCATTCGCATTGTTTCAGTCATCCCCCCGCGAAGGTGGGGACCGCTCTGGGCTCTCGGCGCAACAGCGAGAGCCTGAGTCAAAGAAATGTGTGAGTTGATGGCGGCGACAGTTTTCTGGTTGTGCCATTGAGCAGAAACACACGCGGAACCAGCAGCAGGGAGGAAACAGCATGCAGCACGTGCACTTGAAATTTGGATCGATACAAATCCATGCTCAACGCGCATGCCGCGGCCTGTTGCTGTGCGCGCTGTGGCTGACTTCCAGCGCAGCGCTGGCTGCACCCTTGCATGCGCAATGGAGCTTCCGCCTGCTGCCGGGTGATGCACAGTTGCAGGCGCATCCGGGCATGGATGCGTGGAAGCCAGCGACGGTGCCGGGCAGCGTGCATACCGACCTGATGGCTGCTGGCTTGATCGGCGATCCCTACGTGGGCGCGGCCGAAGCTGGCCTGCAGTGGATCGGTCTCGCTGACTGGGAATACCGCGCCCGCTTCGACGTGGATGCCGCAAGCCTGGCGCGGCCGCATGCGGAACTGCGCTTCGATGGCCTGGACACCTTCGCCGAAGTCCGCCTCAACGGCGAGCCGTTGCTGAAGGCCGACAACGCGCACCGCACCTGGCGTGCACGCGTGGATGGCCGCCTGCGCGCGCAGGGCAATGAGCTGCAGATCGTGTTCCGCTCGCCCATCCGCACCTTGCTGCCGCAGGTGCAGACGATGCCGCACAAGATTGCCGGCAACTATCCTTCACCCTACGGGGATGAGCCCAAGGACGCGATGGTCGGCAACTTCGTACGCAAGCCCGCCTACCACTTCGGTTGGGATTGGGGCCCGCGCTATGTCACTGCCGGCGTGTGGCGGCAGGTGCACCTGGATAGCTGGGATCAACAGCGCATCACCGATCTGGCTGTGCGCACCGACGCGCTGGATGCTAACAAGGCTGAGTTGAACGTGCTGCTGCAGGTGGAGCAGGCGGACAAGGCCGATACGCAACAGGTCGTCGTCGACGTGCGTGACCCGGAAGGACAATCTGTAGCGCAGATCAAGCGAGATATCGCGCTGGCACCCGGTGAGAACACCGTCTCACTGCCGCTGCAGATAGCAAATCCACGCCGCTGGTGGCCGGTGGGTTATGGCGCGCAGGATCGTTACACCGTGCAGGCACGGCTGGGCGACGGCAAGCAGGAAGCAATGGAATCCAGCATCCGCGTCGGCCTGCGTACCGTGCAGCTGCAGCGCGAAGAGGACAAGGACGGCGGCCAGGGCTTCGGCTTCGTCATCAATGGCGTGCCGGTATTCGCCAAAGGCGCGAATGTCATTCCGTTCGATGCCTTCCCGGCACGGGTGACCCGCGAGCGCCTGCGCCGTGACCTGCAGGCCGCACGCGATGCCAACATGAACATGCTGCGCAACTGGGGCGGCGGCTACTACGAAGACGATGCCTTCTTCGACATCGCCGATGAGCTCGGTTTGCTGGTGTGGCAGGACTTCATGTTCGGCGGCGGCATGCAGCCGGGTTATGACCCTGCGTTCCGTGCCAACGTCGTTGCCGAAGCGCGCGACAATATCCGTCGCCTGCGCCACCACCCCAGCATCGTGCTGTGGTGTGGCAACAACGAGGAAGAGACCGCGTGGAAGGATTGGGGCCACGGCAAGAGCTTGAAGGAGGCCGATCCGGTGTTTGCCGCGAAGGTCTGGCAGGGCTATGTGGACCTGTTCGGCAAGGACCTGCGCAGCGTCGTCGCCGAGGAAGGCCTGGGCGTGCCGTACTGGGCCAGTTCGCCCAGCAATGACCTGGATGCAAAGGCCAATGACTCGCGTCGCGGCGACAAGCATTACTGGGAAGTCTGGGGCAACCCGGCGCTGCCGCCGACGGCCTACCTGAAGGAAACCCCGCGCTTCATGTCCGAGTATGGCCTGCAGGCCTGGCCGCAGCTGTCGACCATCAACGCCTTCGCCACGCCGGAAGAACAGCAGGTGGATGGGCCGGTGATCGAGGCGCACCAGAAGTTCCTGGCCGGCAAGGGCAATGAGCGTCTGCTGCACTACATCGAGATGGAGTTCGGCACGCCGCGCAACTTCGCCGACTTCGTCTACCTGAGCCAGATGATGCAGGCCGAAGGCATTGAGCTTGCAGCACTGCATCACCGCGCCTCGCGCCCGTACACGATGGGTTCGTTGTACTGGCAGCTCAACGATGTATGGCCGGGGGCGTCCTGGTCCAGCGTGGACTACTACGGCAACTGGAAGGCACTGAACTTCCACGCACGGCGCTTCTTCGCCGAGGTTGCGGTGGCCGCGCTGCGCTATGAAGGCAGTACCCGTTTCAGTCTGCTCAATGATGGCCGCGAGCCAGTGCAGGGGCAGTGGCGTGTACGCGTACTGGATTTCGATGGGCGGGAGTTGCAGCAGCAGCACAAGCCAATCAGCTTGCCGGCGCTGTCGGCTACCGAGGCCGCACGCTTCAGCGACGCCGAGCTGCTGCAGGGCGCCGATCCAAACCGCAGCGTCGCCGTATTCGAACTGCTGCGCGGTGACGCAGTAGTGGCACAGCGCCTGGTCTACTTCGTCGCCGCCAAGCAGCAAGCCTTGCAACCGGCGCAGCTGCGCAGCGCGCTGCGCGCCGAAGGCGATCACTACCTGTTGGAGCTTCGCGCCGACAAGCTGGTGCGTGGCATCTGGATCGGCTTTGACAAGGCCAACGCCAGCGTCGAGGACAACGCTTTCGACCTGCTGCCCGGCCAGACCCGCACGCTGGTCGTGCGCAGCACCGCACCGCTTTCCACCCTGCGCACAGCCCTGCACCTGCAGACGCTGGGCGACACCCTGCAGTCCCGTCCCGTTGCATCGCAAGACAACGCTTCCGTCGAGAGGATTCACTGATGACCCGTTCCCTGCGTACCGCCCCCCTGGTCGCCGCGCTGATGCTGGCGCTTTCCGCCTGCAGCCAGCAGGCCGCCGCTCCCGCCACCACCCCGGCTGCACCGGCCGCAGCTGCTGCACCAGCCGACGCCGCGCTTCCGACCGTCGATGACGCCGAAGCCGCACGCATGGCCGAGCAGGTCCGTGAAGCCACCCGCCACGCCTGGCAGGGTTACATGCAGTACGCCAAGGGCCATGACGACCTGAAGCCGCTCAGCGGCCAGCCGCGCGACTGGTATCCCAAGCCGCTGCTGATGTCGCCGGTCGATGCACTGGACACGCTGCTGCTGCTCGGCCTGGACAAGGAAGCCAACGAAGCACGTGAGCTGATCGTCACCCAGCTGTCCTTCGACCAGGACATGGACGTGCAGAACTTCGAGGTCACCATCCGCCTGCTCGGCGGCCTGCTGTCGGCCTATCAGATGACCAACGACGAGCGCCTGCTCAAGCTCGCCGATGACCTGGGCACGCGCCTCTCGCCGGTGTTCGACAGCCCGACCGGCCTGCCGTATACCCACGTCAACCTGCATACCGGCAAGACCAGCGGCAAGATCAGCAACCCGGCCGAAACCGGCACGCTGCTGCTGGAGTTCGGTACCCTGGCCAAGCTCACCGGCAAGCAGGCGTACTACGACAAGGCCAAGCGTGCGCTGGTGGAAACCCACAAGCGCCGTTCCAAGATCGGCCTGGTCGGTCTGAACATCAACGTCGAGACCGGCGAGTGGACCAACAAGGACGCCTCGATTGCCGGCGGCATCGATTCGTACTACGAGTACCTGCTCAAGTGCTGGAAGCTGTTCGGCGACGAAGACTGCAAGAAGATGTGGGACGAGAGCATCGGCCCGATCAACCAGTACCTGGCCGATGAAGTGCGCGAAGGCGAGCTGTGGTACGGCCACGCCGACATGGACACTGGCGCCCGTACCTCCACCACCTACGGTGCGCTGGACGCCTTCATGCCGGGCCTGCTGGCCCTGGGCGGTGACCTGGACCGCGCCAAGCGCCTGCAGGAATCCAACCTGAAGATGTGGCGGCTGCACGACATCGAACCGGAGTCGCTGGACTACGCCAAGATGGAAGTGCGCTCGCCGAGCTACGCGCTGCGCCCGGAGATCGTCGAGTCCGCGTACTACCTGCACCACTACACCGGTGATGCGCGTTACCGTGGCATGGGCAAGGAGTTCTTCGATGACTTCGTGCGCTACACCCGCACCGATCACGGCTTCTCGGCGCTGAAGGACGTGCGCAGCAAGGAGAAGGACGACTCGATGGAGAGCTTCCTGTTCGCCGAGACCTTCAAGTACTACTACCTGCTGTTCGCCCCGGCCAAGACCCTGGACTTCGACGGCGTGGTCTTCAACACCGAAGCCCACCCGCTGCGCCGTACCTGGTAAGAGCGAGCGAGAGTCAGGGCCCTCCCAGATCCCACCGAAGCCAAGCTTCCTCCCCTCTCCCGCTTGCGGGGTGAGGGGGGCGGTTTGCGAACCGCAGGTTTGCGGCCCAACGAACGCCCTTGCGTCAACGCAAGGGCCGGGGCGCGGAGCGGAGGCAGGGGGTGAGGGCCTTCGCCCTCACCGACCCCAACGAAGGTTGCTGTTCCGCTCCCAAGGCCACGCAACGCCCAACTCCCACAGAGCCCCATCACAAGTCAACCGTAAGACCACGCTAAACTCCGCCACAACACGGACCATGGCGGGGGCCGATGGAGCTGTCTTCCATCCTGATCATCGACGACGACGCAGCTTCGCTGGCGAGGCTGGCTCGGCTCGTGGCCGAATTGCCGGCTGACCAACAGCCACAGATCCACACGGCCGACAATCTCAGCAAGGCCCGGGAACTGCTGCAAACCCATCACGTCGATCTCGCCCTGGTCGACATGCAGCTACCCGACGGCACCGGCACCGACCTGATCAGCTGGATGCAGCAGCACGTACCGCAGCTGCAGGCAGTGATCGTGTCCGCATTCGCCGAAGAAGAAGCCATTTTTGCCGCGCTGCGCGCGGGTGCCGTGGGCTACCTGCTCAAGGACCGCGACGACATCGAGCTGACGGTGGCGCTGCGCAGCCTGCAACGCGGCGGCGCACCGATTGATCCGATGATCGCGCGGCGGATTCTGACGTTGCTGCCCGCCGCACAACCTCCTGTCGGCGCACCGCCAACCCCCGGCGTGCATCTGTCAGAACGCGAGCTGGGCATCCTCAGTCATGTCGCGCAGGGCTACGGCAACCGCGAGATTGCAGAGCTACTCGGTTTGTCGCGTCTCACCATAGAGGCGCACACCCGCAACATCTACCGCAAGCTTGCGGTGGGCTCGCGGACTGCTGCGGTGTATGAAGCGCGCGTGTTGGGACTGCTGCCTTGATCCGCTGGCTGCTGTTGTTGCTGTTGTCAGCATGCGCGGCTGGCGCATATGCACAGGCTGCGGACATAACCCGCATCACCCACGCCGAGGCTGTACGCGCCGATTGGCAATCGCCGTCGGCGCCCGCGCAGGGTTGGGAGGAGGTGACACTGGCCGACCAGTGGCAGACCCGCTGGCCCGGTCACGACGGCGTGGTCTGGTATCGGCTGCGCTGGCAGCAGGGCGATGCCAATCAACCAACGGGTCTGCTGCTCGATTACACCTGCATGGCAGCAGCGGTGTATCTCAACGGCAGCCTGATCGAACGCGATCCCTCCTTGGTCGAGCCGCTTTCACGCAATTGGCACGTGCCACGCTATTTCCTGCTGCAGTCGCCATTGCTGAAGCAGGGCGAGAACGAACTGTTGGTGCGGGTGTCGGGCCTGGCTGCTTACCAACCTTCGCTGGGTGTGGTGGACGTAGGCGACCCGCAGGCCCTGCAGGCACGCTTCCGCAAGGAGGTTTTCGTCCGCCATGACCTGCAGGTGCTGGATAGTGCGATTGGTTTCGTGCTGGCGGCAGTGATCGGCATGTTCTGGCTGCTGCGACGCAAGGATTCGATGTATGGCTGGTATGCGTTGAGTGCGGTATTTGGGCGGCTCTACGACAGCAACTTCTTTGTCAGCAGCCCGTGGCCGTTCGCCACCACCGATGGCTGGCAGGCCTTCATCGGTGCCTGCTATGTTGCAGGCGCAGCCGCACACACGATCTTCCTGTTGCGTTTCTGCGAGCGTCGCTGGCCGCGCCTGGAGCGCGTGTTGCTGGCTATCGCCGTGCTGGTCATGGCAGGCGCCTTGTCGTGGCCGCAATGGATGGGGCCCCACCGCAACTTCTATCTGCTGCCGACCATCGCTTTCCTGTACCTGGTGTCGTTCACCTTCATGGGCTATGCGCTGCGCAGTGGCCGACGTGACTACCAGGTGCTGGCGTTGTGCATCATCCTGCCGATCGCGGTGTCGCTGCACGACCTTGGCGTGTACATGGGCTGGTATGGCGGAGTGAGTTATCTGGGGTCGTTCGCCTCCCCGTTGATGCTGCTCGGCATGGGCTTCGTGCTGGCTTACCGCTTCGCCAATACCATGCAGCGGGTAGAAGGCTTCAATGCCGAGTTGCGCGATGAGGTGCAGCGGGCCACCGCGCAGTTGGCAGATACCTTGCAGCAACAGCATGCCTTGGAGCTGTCGCACAGCCGTGCCGGGGAACGCTTGCAGTTGGTGCGTGACCTGCACGATGGCTTCGGCGGCACCTTGGTGGGTGCCATCGCCCGCCTGGAACAGGCGCCGGACGAGATGCCACGCAGCAAGGTCATCGGCGTATTGCGCGAAATGCGCGACGACCTGCGTCTGGTCATCGACAGCACAGCGCGCGAGCAGGCGGACCTGGCAGAGCTGCTGGTGCCGCTACGGCACCGCGCCAGCAACCTGCTGGAGGCCGCAGATATCCAGGCAAACTGGCACCTGCATGACATCCAGGGCGTCGAACTCGGTGCCAGTCGAAGCCTGGACCTGTTGCGGCTGTTGCAGGAAGGTTTGACCAATGTGTTCAAGCATAGCCGTGCGCAACGCGTGGACGTCTACCTGGCCAGGCATGGCGATGAGCTGCAGCTGCGCATTGACGATGATGGCGTCGGCCTGGCACCGGTTGCTGAGGCGAGAGCGCCTGCCGGCGCCGGCCTGGCCAGCATGCGCCTGCGCGCGCGCAGGCTGGGCGGCCATCTGCAGGTATCGCCAGCTGCCGATGGCGCGGGTACCCGGTTGGCAGTTGTATTGCCGTTGGTGGCGTGACCCGGAGCGTGGTCTGCAATCGCTGTCATTACCTGATTTCGTGGATGTGGCTTGGATGGTGCCGGCGTTAGCGTTGTCCCTTGTTGATTCGGGGGATCCGTGCCATGAAACGTCAGTCCGTTACCAGGACCAGACCGCTGAAAGTCGCACTGGCGGCTGCCATCACGCTTGGTTTGCATCCGTTGTTGCCGGCGCAGGCGGCTGAGGTCGCAGGCGGCACCGCGGCGACTACGCCTTGTACCCAGGATGCCGCAACGGCGGCGATGGCGTGCCAGGACGGCAGCAGGGTAGGCGCGGATGGCGGCCCGGGCCCATCGCGTCCAGGTTGGAGCAGCTCTGCGGGCGGGCAAGGCAACGCCACCCGCAATACCGCGATCGGTCAGGGCAGCTCGGCTGGCATGGGTGGGCAGGGCGCCAACGGTACGGCCGGAGGAAACGGCGGGGTGGGCGGCAACGGCGGTACCTACAACCTGGCATTCGGCGCGGGTAGCAGTGCCGGCAATGGTGGCAAGGCCGGCGATGGTAGCGCCGGGGGCACGGGTGGGAATGGTGGCGCGGGTGGCAATTACAACATCGCCCTTGGCGATGGCAGCCAGGCCGGTAATGGCGGAGAAGGCATCGAGGGCTGCTGTGGTTTCTCTGCCTCCCCGGGAACGCTTGGCACAGACAACAATGTCGCCATCGGCAGGAATACAAAAGCCACGGGCGGCGGATCGGTGGCGTTGGGCTTTGGCAGCAGTGACGGCGGCCTGGCCAATGTGGTGTCGGTTGGCTCGGCGACATTGAAGAGGCGCATCACCAATGTTGCCGCCGGTGTCGCCAGCGACGACGCAGTCAATCTTGGGCAGTTGAATGCACTGGTCACCTCCACCACAGCGGGATTGGCGGGAGTTGCCGGATGGCTGGGCGGTGGCGCGGGCTACAGCGGCGGTGTGCAGGCTGCGCCGACCTATTCCATCCAGGGTGTGGCACATCACGATGTAGGTAGTGCATTTGGCGCACTGGATGCGACCGTCAGCCAACAGCAGACCAACCTGCAGGCGTATGCTGACAACGGCGCGGCGGCGACGCTGGCGGCGGCCAATGGCCAGACTGCGGTGCGTGAAGCAGCGATACGTACGGACATGGGAACGGGTGACGCGGCCACGCTGGTGTCTGCCAACCAGTACACGGATACGCGCGATAGCGCTGTCCGCGCGGATATGGCCGGCGGTGATGCAGCAACCCTTGCTTCTGCAAACAGCTACACCGATACCCGCGAAGCCGCCATCCGTGGTGACATCGCAGCCAGCGGCACCGCTGCGCTGGATGCGTCCAAGGCACATACCGATGCACGCGAAGCGGTGATACGCACCGACATGGCCGCTGCGGATGCGCAGACGCTGACTTCGGCCAACCAGTACACCGACGCCCGCGAGACCGGCATCCGTAGTGACATGGGCGCTGGCGATGCTGCAACCCTGGGTTCGGCCAATCAGTACACTGACCAGCAAGTCGCCAATAGTCAGTCGATGGGTTTGCAGGCGGCGCGAGCGCATGCCGATGCCGGCGACGTCGCAACCTTGGCCGTTTCCAGCGGCTACACCGATGCGCAGGTGACAACAGTGCGCAGCGAGGCCCGCGCTGGAGATGCCGCGACACTGGCTTCTGCAAACCAGTACACCGATACAACCGCAACCCAGACCCTGCGCAGCGCCAATGCCTATACGGACAGCGCGTTGGCGGCATTCAGCGACGACTTCACCCGCTTCCATGATGGCGTGGAGCGACGCCTGCGCAACCAGGACAGGCGCATCGACCGGATGGGCGCGATGACCTCGGCGATGACCAACATGGCGATCAATGCCAGTGGCGGACAAAGCGCGCGCGGCCGCATAGCGGTGGGTGCCGGGTTCCAGGGCGGCGAGCAGGCACTGTCGATCGGCTATGGCGTGCGCCTTGGTACACGCGGTTCCTTCTCATTGGGTGGTGCTTTTGGTGGCGGTGAGAAGTCTGCCGGTGTTGGCTTCGGCGTTGATCTGTGATGTCGACGAACTCGGGGGCATAGCGTGGCAGCTGTCGCGGTGCTGATGAAGATGCCTCTGGATGGGCCGGCATTCGCTGCCGAAGCGAGCCTGGAGTGGCCGAACCGTCGCGTCTGCAGGAGGCCCTGGATCGTGCATGACCCAAGGCTGCGTCGTGAGCTCGAGCTGACTATTGGCAGTTCGGCATGGCATGCCGTCTTCCGTGAGCAGAAGCGGATGCAGCTGCTGGTGCTGCATCCGCGGCGCTGAGTTGTGGAAAGCCAGGTTCAAGCCAGCCATGGTGCCAACGGATGCCTGGCACTGGTGATCGCGCTTTAAACCTTTTCGTTGTTTCGAGCATCCAACTCTGGAGTCGGTAATCGCGGTGGTCGCGATTCGCCACGCCCTAGCCAGTCACGACCGGAGCCAGACGATGCGACGTGCAAGTCCCCGAAACCTGCTGTGCCTGGTAGCGTTTCTCTGCCTGCTTCCATTCCAGTTGGCTGCGGCCACGCTGGATGCTGCCAACGACGCAACCCGGCGCTTCATTGCTGCCACCATGCAGGACAGAGGCATTCCGGGGCTGCAGGTTGCAGTGATCAAGGGCGGCAAGGTGGTGTTCTCGGAGGCACGGGGCCTGGCCAATGTCGAGTACAAGGTGGCAGCTACGCCTGCAACTCTGTTTCCGGTCAACTCGGCGACCAAGGCATTCACCGGCGTAGCAGTGATGCAGCTGGTCGAGGCGGGGCGGCTGGACCTCGATGTACCGATCTCCACGTATCTGCAGCAGCTGCCTGCTGCGTGGCAGGGAATTCGTGTGCGTCAATTGCTTGCGCATACCTCCGGCCTGCCGGATATCGTCGACGCACAAGGGCTGATTGGTGGTGGCTCCGAGGCGCAGGCTTGGAAGCTGGTTGAGCAGCTGCCGATGCAGGCTTCGCCAGGTGAGCGGTTCGTCTACAACCAGACCAACTACGGCTTGCTCGCCAGAATCATCAGCCAGCGCAGCGGCAAGCCCTACCCGGAGCATCTGGCAGCCAGTCAGTTCGATGTTTTGGGCATGAAGCATGTTGGCTTCGGTGGCAGCTACGATGTACTGCCGAATGCGGCGACCATGTACAGCTTCTTTCCCCGCAGCAGTGATGCTGCCGATGTACCAAAGCGGCTGTCACGTTGGTTTTACGATATGCCGCAAGGCCTGTGGGCCGGTGGTGGTATCCAGACCACCGCCGATGATCTGGCACTGTGGTTGGCAGCTTTGTTGCAGCAGCGCGTGTTGAGCACTGCCAGCCTGACGCGGATGTGGACGCCAGAGCGTTTGAATGATGGTAGCGAAGGTGACTGGGCCGCAGGTTGGCCAGTGACAGGACCGGCGGGGAAGCGTCAGGTCAGCAGCTTCGGCGGTGCACGAGCGGCGTTTGTGGTCTATCCGGACGAGGGCCTGGCAGTGGTGGTGCTGACCAATCTTGTCGGTGCCAACCCGCAGCAGTTCACCGGCCAGATTGCCGACTTCTACCGGTAGCAGCGTAGTGCCGAGCCATGCTCGGCAGTGGCTCTACCGGTAAGGCTTCAGCCGAGCATGGCTCGGCTCTACCAAGGTCACGTGCATTTTCAGCTTCGCGGCTGACGCCGCTCCTACAAACCCCAACGGACTCAATACAGATCCATCGGGTCCACATCCAGCGACCAGCGCACGCGGCGCGCCTGCGGCAGGCCATAGGCCTGTGCCATCAAGCCATCCAACGCTGCGTGCAAGGGACGCCGTTGTTCGGCTGATAGCAACAGCTGCGTGCGTTGGAAACCTGCGCGGCGTGGCATTGGTGCCGGCATGGGCCCAAAGCGTTCGACGTCGCTCTGTTGTGGAAGCAGGTGCTTGAGCGCGCCGAGGAATTCGTTGGCCTGCTCCACCTGCTTGGCTTCGGCACGCAGCATTGCCATATGTGCAAACGGTGGAAACCCGGCCGCTTCGCGCTGCAGTAGTTCGGCATCGGCAAAGGCATGGTAGCCGCCGTTGACCAAGGTGTGCAGCAAGGCATTGTCTGGGTGGTGCGTCTGCAACCAGACTTCGCCGGGACGCTCGGCACGGCCGGCGCGGCCGGCGACCTGGATCAACTGCTGCGCCAGTTTTTCACTGGCACGGAAGTCGGCCGAGAACAGGCCTTCATCGATACCGACGACGACCACCAAGGTCAGCTTCGGCAGGTCATGGCCCTTGGCCAGAATCTGCGTGCCAACCAGGATGCCGGGTTGATCGCCAAGGGTTGCCAGGGTTTGCTCCAGCGCGTCGCGGCGACTGGTGGTGCTGCGGTCGATGCGCAGCACGGGGTAATCCGGGAACAACTGCAGCAGGCGCTCTTCCAGACGCTCGGTACCAATGCCCTGCGGTTGCAGCGCAAGGCTGGCGCAATCCGGGCAGGCCAGCGGCACCGGCTGGCGCGCGCCGCAATGATGGCACTGCAGGCGGCGGCCGCCGCCGTGCACGGTCATCGGTGTCTTGTGCAGCGGTGTGCTGCAGCGCTTGCACGGTGCGGTCCAGCCGCAGTCATGGCAGAGCAGTACCGGCGCATAGCCGCGGCGGTTCTTGAACACCAACACCTGGCTGCCGGCCTTGAGGTGCTGCTCGATGCCAACCAACACTTCCGGTGACAAACCGTCCTGCAGCGGCCGCTTGCGCACGTCAAACACGCGCACGCCAGGTGGCTTGGCGTCGCCGGCACGTTGCTGCAGACGCAGGTGCGTGTAGCGGCCGTTGCGTGCGTTGTGCAGGGATTCCAATGAAGGCGTTGCGCTGCCCAGCACCACCGGCACGTTCAAGGCCTTGCCGCGCACCATGGCGAAATCGCGTGCGTGGTAGCGGATGCCATCCTGCTGTTTGTAGCTGCCGTCGTGTTCCTCGTCGATGACGATCAAGCCGGCCTGCGGCAGCGGGGTGAAAATCGCCGAGCGGGTGCCGACGATCACCCGCGCTTCGCCGCGCGAGGCGGCTGCCCAGACGCGAGCACGTTCGTTGTCGTTCAAGCCCGAATGCAGCGCATGCACCGGAATGCCCAGGCGGCTGCGGAAGCGGTGCAGGGTCTGTGGGGTCAGGCCGATTTCCGGAACCAGCACCAGCGCCTGTCTGCCTTGTTGCAGGCAATGGCAGATCGCCTGCAGGTAGACCTCGGTCTTGCCGCTGCCGGTAACGCCGTCGAGCAGGAAGGGCTGGAAGCCTTCGGCCGCCTGCAGCGCGTCTATCGCCGCTTGCTGCTGCGGGTTCGGCAGCGGGCCGGCGACGATACGCGGCTGCGGAATCACCGCCGCCACTTCGATGCGCTGCGCGTGCTCGCGCTTGAGCAGCGCACGCGCGGCGCTGCGCCAATCTTCCAGCTGATCGTCCAGCAGGTCTTCGTTGACCGCACCCTCCAACAACAGCGTGGCCAGGCGTTGTGGACGGGTGCCGCTGCGCAGGCGCTGGTAACCGGCGCGACCGGCTTCAGTGAGTTCCCAGGCCCAGCCGTGGGTGCCGGGTAACGGCTCGCCGCGACGCAGCGGCGCCGGCAGCGCGGTGGCGATCACCTCGCCCAGCGGGGCGTGGGTATAGCGCGCCAGCCAGCGCAGCGAGGCGCTGAGTTCACCCTGCAGCAGCGCAGCCTCATCCAGCCACTGCAGGGCCGGGCGCAAGGCTGCCGGGTCATTGCTGTGGCCGATGGCCTCGACCACCCCAACCAGCTCGCGCGTACCGAATGGCACCCGCAACCGACGTCCCACATCACTGGCCTCGGGCGCTGGCGCGCCGGTCGGGGGCAGGTAGTCGAACAGTTGGGGCAGCGGCACCGGCAGGGCGAGGCGCAGAGTGGGGCAGTCAGGCATGGACCAAGTTTAGCCGCAGCCGAAGGTTTGGCTGCCGGCATTCACCCGCGTCCACATGCTGTGAAGTCCTGCATAAATGCGGCGTAAACGCTGGCTGCGCTTGGAGATTTATTGTTATCCACACTTCCTGTGGATAACTCTGTGGGTGAGTAATGTGCTCCACGCGTTCAGGGCGATGGAGCAAGCCTTTGGGTCAACTTGGTCAAAAAATAGCCACATCAAATACTCAATTAAAATCAACAAGTTATCCGTGAAACAAAAAAGAAATACAGTCTCACGGCAGCTTGCTTGAGTCGCTTGTCATAGCGTATTGACGCTGTGCACAAGTTGTTGCAGAGGCTTGCGGAATCGGTCCGGTAATGGCTTGGGGCGTCGGCAGCAGGGTGTGCGCTCGGTATCATCACGGCATGACGGAGTTCACATGATGGCTGCACCAGCCCCTCTTTCGCCGGCCGCAGCCAATGCTCTGTCCGCCTTTTTGCGCGGGGTGGAACGCCGCGCCCTGGTCGTTGCTGAATTGCAGGCCGGCGATGCCGCCGTCGGCGAGCGTGCGGTGGCCGTGGCCATGCGGGCGTTTGCCGGGCATGCCGCGCAGCTGCTGATGGTCGAATGGCCAGCCCGCTTCTGGGGCCTGCTATGCAGCACCCCGCAGCTGCTGAAGCCGACCAATCCGGGCAACTGGGAGCCAGCCTTCGCCCATCTGGGCACGCTGGCAGCGGGTGAGCGTCTGGCGCTGTTGCTGCGGATTGGCGCCGGCCTGGATGAAGCACCCGCCTCGGCGGTGCTGGGCGTGGACGTCAATGCGTATCGGCAGGCTCTGACGGGTGCCTGCCCGATCGATGCCGGCGGTCGCCCGGATGCGGCCAGCTGGCGCGCCTTGGCCGAACAGGTGCAGGCACTGATCCGCGACCTGTCGCCGCCACGCCTGCAGCAACTCGAACAGCTGCGCGAATCGGTGATCAGCGGCGCCTTGCCTGCCGCCTCCGCTCCGGCCGCTGCTGCAATCAGCACGTTGCGCGTGGAAGACGACCGCCGCCGCAGGCCTGCGCCGCGGCGCAAGCAGTCCAAGCCGTGGACGCTGCGCACTTGGCTGCTGCTGTGCCTGCCGCTGTTGCTGCTGGCAGTGGTGGCGCTGTGGTGGTGGCGTTCGCATACGGCGCCGAGTGCCGACCCGAGTGGCGGCAATGGCTTGGCCGACAATGGCCCGGTGCAGGTGGAAGCGCTGCCCGACGACAGCACCCCGGCCGGACCGGGCGAAGACCCGCACGCGGCTGCCGATGCGGCAATGCTGGCCGATCCGGCGTTGGATACCGCTCGCGATGCTGATTTCAATGCTTGGTATGCAGCCGGTGGCCCGATCCCGGTGGATGAATCACAGCCGCAACCCAGCCGCCCGGAACCGGTCGGCGCTGCCTTGGAAACGAGCGATGCGGATGAGTAAGTTCGGCGTGGTCTGGCTGGTTCTGGTCGTGGCGCTGCCACTGCATGCGGCCGCACCGACGGCTGTGCCAGTGCTGTCATCCAGCCCCGTCAATGCCAGCGTCGTCAGCACGCGCAGTGCCTGGGCGTCGATGAGCCCGGAGCAGAAGCGCGAGGTTCGCAGTCGCTATGCAGCCTGGCAGGCGCTGCCTGCCAGTGAACAACACCGCATCCACCAGGCAGCGGCCGCAATCGCCGCATTGCCGGATGCGCAGCGCCAAGGATTGCGTGCGCGCTATATGGCCATCGACCAGATGCACCGTGATGGTTGGTTGCTGGGCCCGCAGCTGGGTGTGTTGTATCCGCGCCTGCAGCCCCTGCTGGGCTACCTGCCAGCTGCCGAGCGCGAGCCGGCGATTGCCCTGCTGCGGCAGCTCGATGCCGCCCAGCTGGAGCAGCTGAGCCTGATTTCGCAGCGCACCCCGCCGCAACAGCGTGAAGAACTGCGTACCCAATTACTGGCCTTGGCACCGGCACAGCGCGATGCCTGGTTGCGCGAGAAAGTGGGGCATTGAGCGCCGCGCTGTGCGCCAGCGCACCGCTTGTTCATCCGCGGTGCGGGGCCGCAACAGTGTTGCCACGCTAGAATAGGCGGCCCGCGACCCGGCATCTGTGCGCTTCCTGCGCCGGCCGTAGTCCGCGTCTGTTGGTTCTATGTCCATGTCTCCCGCCACGCCGCGCTTCATGCAAGAAGTGCGGACGACCGGTCTGCTTGCCCTGCCTCTGGTGCTGGGCCACGTTTCCACCGGTCTGATTGCCTTCGTCGACAACACCATTGCTGGCCACCATGGCACCGATACCTTTGCTGCGGTCAGCATCGGTACGGCCCTGCTATGGCTGCCGATGCTGGTGCCGATCGGCACCTTGATCTCGCTCACCGCTTCGGTATCGCAGCTGCACGGCGCTGGCCGCGACCGCGAAATCGGTCCCTTGTTCCGCCAGGCACTGTGGCTGGGCGTAGGCCTGAGCGCGCTGATGTTCCTGTTCCTGAGCGTGGTCCCGGCGTTCCTGCCAGCCTTCGGTATCGCGCCTGAAATCGTGCCCGGTGCCACCGACTTCCTGCATGCCATCCGCTGGGGCGTGCCCGCGCTTACCCTGTACTTCTGCATGCGCTACCTCAGTGAAGGCATGCATTGGACGCTGCCGACCATGTTGATTGGCTTCGGCGGCCTGTTGGTGCTCGGTCCTTTGGGGTACGCGCTTTGCAACGGCAAGTTCGGTTTCCCCGAGCTCGGTGCCGAAGGCCTGGGCATCGCCTCCTCGGTGACCATGTGGGTGCAGGCCATCGCCTTTGCCACCTATCTGTGGACCACCAAGCGCTTCGCCCACCTGCAGTTGTTCAGCCACTTCGAGCTGCCGCGTCCGCGTGCGATCTGGGACCTGCTGCGCACCGGCTTGCCGATCGGCATCACCGTGCTGATGGAAGGCGGTCTGTTCATCATCACCGCGCTGCTGATCGGGCGCATTGGTGCCACCGAGGCCAGTGCCCACCAGATTGCGATCAATGTGGCGCAGCTGTGCTTCATGATCCCGATGGGCGTGGCCGAGGCCACCACCGTGCGCGTCGGCCATGCCGTCGGCAGCAATGATCCGCTGGGCGTGCGCCGTGCCACCTGGGCTGGTTACGCGATCGTGCTGGTGACCCAACTGGTGTCGATCACCGCCTTGTTGCTGGGCCATGACGCGGTGGTGGGGCTGTATACCGACGACCTTGCGGTGGCCGCTTTGGCTTCCACCTTGCTGTTGTATGCGGCCACCTTCCAGATCCCCGACGGCATCCAGGTGCTGTCCGCTGGCGCCCTGCGTGGGCTCAAGGACACTCGGGTGCCGATGTTCATTGCCATGTTCGCCTACTGGGGCGTGGGCATGCCGGTCGGCGCCGGGCTTGGACTGGGTCTGGGCTGGGGCCCGCAGGGCATGTGGATTGGCCTGATCATTGGCTTGACCGTGGCCGCGGTGCTATTGGGGTGGCGGCGGCGGGTCAGCAGCCGCCGACTTATTGCCCAGGCCGCCCCCTGACTTAAAGGCTATGCCGGTGGCCTCCGGTTATGCGTATCCTGACTTGCAACCAGCCCCAATCGGAGCGTCCATGAATCCCCCCCCAGTGCCACGCCGCAATCCCGTTGCCAGCTTCTTCATCGGCATTTGGGATGTGATGAACTTTACCCGGCGGTTGATCCTCAACCTGTTGTTCTTTGGTTTGTTGTTCCTGGTCCTGATCGTCCTGATGATCGCCGTGGGCAAGGGCGCTTCATCGGCACCGACGCTGCAGGAAGGCACCACCCTGGTGATCGCTCCGGAAGGCAGGCTGGTCGAGCAGTACAGCACCGATCCGCTCAGCCGCGCGCTGGGCAAGGCGCTGGGCGAACGCAATGCCGAAGAACTGCAGTTGCGTGACCTGATCCGTGCCATTGAAGCGGCCAGGGACGACAAGAAGATCAACCGTGTGGTGCTGCAGCTGGACAAGCTGCAGCCCAGCGGTTTCGCCTCGATGCGTGAAGTGACCGCGGCGTTGCAGGATCTGCGTGCGGCCAACAAGCAGGTCGTGGCCTTCAGCGAGAACATGGGCCAGTCGCAGTACCTGCTGGCCGCGCAGGCCGACGAGGTCTACCTCGACCCGATGGGCGGTCTGTTGCTGGAAGGCCTGGGTCGCTATCGCCAGTACTTCCGCAGCGGTCTGCAGGACAAGCTGGGCGTGGACGTGCACCTGTTCAAGGTAGGCGAGTTCAAGTCCGCCGCTGAGCCCTATGTGCTGGACGCCGCCTCGCCGCAGGCCAAGGAAGCCGACCTGTTCTGGATGAACGACGTGTGGCAGCGCTACCTCGGCGACATCGCCAAGGCACGCAAGCTCGACGCCGCACAGCTGGCCGCCGGCATCGACACCTTGCCGGAAGGTGTTGCCGCAGCCGAGGGTGACCTGGCTCGCTTCGCCCTGCAGCAGAAGCTGGTGGATGGCCTGAAGACCCGCGAAGAAGTGGACGCCCTGCTCACCGAGCGCGGCGTGGCCGACGGCGATGCTGACGGTGGCTACCGCCAGATCGGCCTGGGCGACTACCTGACCCAGCTCGACGCACGCCGGTCGCCGATGGATTCGCGTCCGCAGGTAGCGGTGGTGGTGGCCGAAGGTGAAATCGCTGGCGGTGACCTGCCGGCCGGTCGCATCGGCGGCGTCTCGACCTCGGCGCTGCTGCGCGAGGCACGCGACGACGATGACGTGAAAGCGGTGGTGCTGCGCGTGGATTCGCCCGGCGGTGAAGTATTCGCCTCCGAGCAGATCCGCCGTGAAGTGGAAGCGCTCAAGGCCGCCGGCAAGCCGGTGGTGGTGTCGATGGGGGACATGGCCGCATCCGGTGGTTACTGGATCAGCATGAACGCCGACCGCATCTATGCCGACGAATCCACCATCACCGGCTCGATCGGCATCTTCGGCATGATCCCGAATTTCGCCCGCAGCCTGGACAAGATCGGCGTGCACACCGACGGCGTTGGCACCACCCGTTTTGCTGGTGCCTTCGATGTGACCCGGCCGATGGACCCGGCCGTGGGCCAGGTGATCCAGTCGGTGATCAACAAGGGTTACGCCGATTTCACCGGCAAGGTGGCAGCGGCACGCAACAAGCCGGTTGAAGCGGTGGATGAAGTCGCACGTGGTCGGGTGTGGAGCGGCGCGCAGGCCAAGGAACGCGGTCTGGTTGATGCCTTCGGGGGTTTGAAGGCGGCCGTTGCCGATGCGGCGCAGCGCGCCAAGCTTGGTGAAAGCGACAAGTTCCGCGTGCGCTACATCGAGAAGGCCGCCACCCCGTTCGCGCAGTTCATGACCGGCTTTGCCGGTAGCCGTGCCGGCGCCTGGATGCTGGCCGACTCGGGCATTGCGCGCATGCTGATTGCCAAGCAGATGCCGGAGCTGGACACCCAGCTGCGCTTTGTCGAGGACGCAGTGAAGGACCGCAATGGCGCACCGGTGAAGTCGCTGGCCTACTGCTTCTGCGGTTTGTAAGCGCGCTCGATGGGTGAGTGCAGACAACGCCGCCTTCGGGCGGCGTTGTCGTTTCTGCCCTGTAGTGGGGGGGGGGGGGGGGGGCGGGGGGGGGGGGGGGGGGGGGGGGGGGGGCGGGGGGGGGGGGGGGGGGCGGGGCCGGCGGGGGGGGGGGGGGCAATGGGCTTTACCAGGAAAGCCTCTGCCGAGCATGGCTCGGCACTACAGACGACGTGCTATTTGGCGGTATCGGTGGCGCCAACCGCTGCATCCAGCTCGGCCTTCTGCGCTTTGCTGGCCTGCTCGGCCGCCGCTGCGGTGGCCTTGGCCTGATCCAGATCCTTCTTCATTGCATCACGTAGTGCTGTGGCCTGCGGATCGGGCCTGCGTTCGGTGTCCGGCGCTTGTGGCTTGCACGCTGCCAAGGCAAGCAGCAACGGCATCATCAACAGGGAAAGACGCTTCATCGGCATGCTCCGCTGGGCTCAGGCAGCTATCCTAGCCCCAACTTCCTGCAGCGTCCCTTCACAGGCGCCGCACCCCGCATCGATGAGGAAACACAATGAACCCGCAGCGTTGGCGCCTGGATGGGCAAACCGCCTTGGTCACCGGTGCCAGTGCCGGTATTGGCCTGGCAATCGCACGTGAACTGCTGGGCTTTGGTGCCGATGTGCTGATCGTCGGGCGCGATACCGATGCGCTGGAAACCGCACGCGATGAATTGGCTGATGCGTTTCCCGAGCGGGCCATCCATGCGCTGTCAGCCGACGTCAGCGATGACCAGGATCGGCAGGAGATCCTCGACTGGGTCGAAGACCACAGCGATGGCCTGAACATCCTGGTCAACAACGCCGGTGGCAACACCACCAAGGCGGCAACCGAATATTCCGAAGACGAGTGGCGCCGGATCTTCGAGACCAATCTGTTCTCGGCCTTCGAGCTGTGTCGCTACGCGCATCCGTTGCTGACCCGCCACGCGTCTTCGGCCATCGTCAACGTCGGTAGCGTCTCTGGCATCACCCATGTGCGCAGCGGCGTGGTCTATGGCATGACCAAGGCGGCAATGCAGCAGATGACCCGCAACCTGGCCTGCGAATGGGCCGAGGACGGCATTCGCGTCAACTCGGTGGCGCCGTGGTACATCCGCACCCGCCGCACTTCCGGGCCGTTGTCCGATGCCGATTACTACGATGAAGTGATCGCGCGCACGCCGATGCGTCGCATCGGTGAGCCGGAAGAAGTGGCCGCTGCAGTGAGCTTCCTGTGCCTGCCGGCATCAAGCTATGTCACCGGCGAATGCATCGCGGTGGATGGCGGCTTCCTGCGCTACGGCTTCTGAGTCTTGCAGTCGCTGCCAGCCAGCAGCGACTGCAGGCGGAGGTATTTCTCTTGCAGCGTCTCGGCTTGGCTGGCCGCGGCAAAACGCCATTCCGATTCCGCTTCGTTTACCCATTGCTCCCAGCTGGTGCACAGCTGCACTGGATTGACTGCCGTGCAGGTATCGCGAACCACTTCGCAGGCATCGCCGGCACCGGTGTTCGGGTTGCCGTCCAGGCCGGTGACCTGCATGGTCACGCAGCGTGACGGCGGCTCACTGGTTTCGCTGAAGTAGGTCTGGCCTTCGCGGGTGCGGCATTGGAACAGCTCGGGCAGCGGTACGGGCGGTGCCACCACAACTGCCGCGGCCTTCGCCGGCTCGGGTGCCGCAGCAGCGGGAACAGGCACGGCGATCAGTCGCGGTAGTGCTGCAGGGGCTGGGCTCGCAAGCGGTGGCGGAGGTGGCGGGCTTTCCACTGCCTGCATGATTTTTTTGCTCTGCTGCTGCGTGCCCTTGGGACAGGGCATGTTTTGCACGGTGAGTGCGCCGCTGGCATCGGTGCAGCGGTAGAACACGACCTCGCCTGCCTGCGCGGCGGCGCTGGCTAGCACTAGAAGCATGATCAGGCCACGCATCAGGTCCCCCCGCAATCCTGCTCAAGCCTGGCGTCGATGCCGCGTTGTTCGCGCATCAATTCCTGGCGCTCGCTCTGCAGCGCGCTGTTGTAGCGGCGGATCAGTTCCCAGCGCCGATCGCGCAGCCGCGCGCAGACTTCCTGCGGTGGCAGGGCATGGCAACTGTCGCGGACCAGCACCGAACCCATCGGCACCGCGACACCGGCTTGCCACGGAATACCGCCACCGCCGGGTGGGCGCGGCGGGCGTGGGCCTCCGTGGCCGGGACCGTGGAGCGGGTAGGCATAGCCCCAGGTCGGTACCCAGCGTGGGTTGCCGTCGTTGTTGTCGCTGGTATAGCGCTCGCCATCGCTGGTGACGCACTCATACATCGGCTGTGGTGGCTGCACCGTGACTACCCTGACCTCGCGCTGGATCACCGGTGCGGTTGTGGTCGTGGCTGCTGTAGTGGCCTGTCGCGGTGGTGGGTCCTTCGGCCTGGTCATCTCCAGCACCTGTTGCTGATGCGTCTTGGTGCAGGGCGCATCCTGCAGCGACACCGCGCCGTTGCTGCCGACGCAGCGGTAGATGCGTACGTTGTCTGCCGAGCTGGTGGGAGGCGGATCAACCGCCAGGGCCGCGATGGGCAAGCAAAGCAGGCAACCGAGCAGGGGCAGGCGAGCGCGCATGGCGGCAGTGTGCCACGGCCGCTGTGGTGGTGTTGCAGGAGCGGCGTAAGCCGCGAAGCTGACAATGGTTGCCGGCCGCGTTCCTGTGTGGAGCCGAGCCATGCTCGGCTGTGGCTCTACCGGTGAAGCCCCCTGCCGAGCATGGCTCGGCACTGCATCTTTGTTCCCTCCCTTTGGCGAAGCCAAGGGGAGGGTTGGGGAGGGGTTGGCTTTTCGGCATTGCGGGGAGCCCCCCTGTAGCGGGGGGGCCGGCGCGGGGGGGGGGGGGCCCGGGGGGGGCCCAGCCCCCCCCCGGCGGGGCGCGCACAGCTGCCCCGGGGGCGGCCAGGGCCCACGCCCGCGCCCGG
>NZ_JBRREH010000058.1:0-29016 GCF_056760175.1 Stenotrophomonas sp. STEN021
CGCCCCCCCCTGCCTCGGCTGGCGGGGCGCCGCGCCGCGCGGCGCGTGCTGTCGGGCCCGCGCCCCTGCCCCGCCCCCCCCCCCCCCCCCCCCCCCCCCCACTACAGGTGACGCCGTTCAGCGATCCAGCGCTTCGCGCAGCGGTTTGAGGAATTCAGCAGCCGCGGCCGCCGGATCAACGGTCTCAGCCATCGCAGAGACCAGCGCACTGCCAACCACCACGCCGTCGGCGTCGACCGCCATCGCCGCCGCGCTGGCCGCGTCCTTGATGCCGAAACCAGCCACTACCGGTGCACTGGAACGGCTGCGCAGCAGGCGCAGACGCTCACCGGCTGCGGAACTGTCCAGGCGCTCGGAAGCACCGGTCACGCCGGCAAAGCTGACGTAATACAGATAGCCCTGCGCCGCCTGGCACAAGCTGTCCAGGCGGGCATCACTGCTGGTCGGCGAGGCCAACAGGATCAAAGCCAGCCCAGCGGAGGCAAATACGGCACGCGGCTCATCAGCCTCTTCCGGCGGCAGATCAACCAGCAGAATACCGTCCACGCCAGCGGCCACCGCCTCCTCGGCATAACGCGCATAGCCGCGGATCTCGACCGGATTCAGATAACCCATCAGCACCACCGGCGTGGTGGCATCGGTCTGGCGGAAGCGCGCGACGGCATCAAGCACGTATTGCCGCCCCGCCCCGCGCGCCAGGGCCCGCTCGGAACTGCGCTGGATGGTCGGGCCATCCGCCATCGGGTCAGAGAACGGCACACCAAGCTCGATCACATCCGCACCAGCCTGGACCAGTGCATGCATCACCGGCACGGTCGCCTCAAGCGACGGGTCACCGGCGGTGATGAAAGGAATCAGCGCCTTACGACCGGAGGCGCGCAGGCGGGCGAAGCATTCGTCAATTCGGGTAACAGCCATCTCAGGCACATCCTTCAATCAGTTCGACCGCATCGGGCTGGCCCCAGTAAATGGAGGTAACCAGACCATCGAGTGTTTCCAGGCGCAGGGCCAGCTTCGCTGCCTTGTCGGTCCAGGTCAGGTAGTCGCCGTTCGGCGAGTTGTAGGCATGCGGACTGGTGACTACACCGGCCGGTAGACGTTGCTTGGCTTCGGTGACCGACATGCCTACCCACAGACCGAACGGCAGTGCCGCCGCACCGGCTGGCGCTGCGGCGACGTGTTGACCCGGATCACCGACAGCATCCACCTCGAAGCGGGCGATGCGGTCAGCGATCACCATCATCGACATGCCTTCAGGCAGGCTGCCCTTGTCGTAGTACTCGCAATCGCCTTCCATCGCCTCGCGCATCCCGGCCGAGACGAAGGCTTTGTCGCCCGGTGCCTTACCGAACGGGGCGCCGATGCGCAGCTCACCCACCTGGCTCAACTCGGCCGATGCGCTGACAGCAGGCTTTGCCGCCGGTGCCGGCGTTGCGGCGGGCGCGACAGTGCCGGCCGAGGGTGCTGCAGCTGCAGCCGCAGACTCCGACACCGGGGCAGACGGCGCGCACGCCACCGTTGCCGCAGCCATACCCAGCAACAACGGCGCGCGCAGCAAGCGGACGCATCGGTGGCCGGCCATCACAGCACCAGCCCTTCACGTGCGGCAATCGTATGCACGTCCTTGTCACCACGCCCGGACAGATTGCACAGCACCAGCGCGTCCTTGGGCAGTTCGCGCGCCAGCTTGATCGCATGGGCTACCGCATGGCTGGATTCCAGCGCCGGCAAGATGCCTTCGATGCGGGTCAGGCGATGGAAGGCCGCCAGCGCTTCCTCATCGGTGATGCCCACGTACTGGGCGCGGCCGGTATCGGACAGGAAGGAATGCTCGGGACCGACGCCCGGATAATCCAGGCCCGCGGAGATCGAATGGGTTTCGGTGATCTGGCCGTCGTCATCGCACAGCACGTAGGTGCGGTTGCCATGCAGCACGCCCGGCCGCCCGGCCGAGATCGAGGCGGCGTGGCGGCCGGTATGGATGCCGTCACCGGCAGCTTCGGCACCGTAGATCTTGACCTCGCGGTCGTTGAGGAAGGCATGGAACAGGCCGATGGCATTGGAACCGCCACCGACGCATGCGGTGATCGCATCAGGCAGACGACCGTAGTCCTCCAGCATCTGCGCACGCGCCTCGCGGCCAACGATGGCGTTGAAGTCCCGCACCATACGCGGGTACGGGTCCGGACCGGCGACGGTACCGATGATGTAGAAGGTGTCGCGCACGTTGGTGACCCAGTCGCGCATCGCCTCGTTGAGCGCGTCCTTGAGCGTGGCCGAGCCGCTGCTGACCGGCACCACGGTGGCACCGAGCAGCTTCATCCGGTAGACATTGATCTTCTGCCGTTCGATATCGGTGGCGCCCATGTAGACCACGCATTCCAGGCCAAGCCGCGCGGCAACCGTGGCCGAGGCCACGCCATGCTGGCCGGCACCGGTCTCGGCGATGATGCGGGTCTTGCCCATGCGCGCGGCCAGCAAGGCCTGGCCAATGGTGTTGTTCACCTTGTGCGCGCCGGTGTGATTCAGGTCTTCGCGCTTGAGCAGAATCTGCGCGCCGCCCACGTCCTTGCTCAGGCGCTCGGCGTGGTAGATCGGGCTGGGACGGCCAACGTAGTGCTTCAGGTCCTTGTCGTAGGCGGCAATGAAGGACGGATCAATCCGCGCCTGATCGTAGGCAGCCGCCAATTCCTGCAGCGGCCCGACCAGGGTTTCGGCGACAAAGCTGCCACCAAAGCGGCCAAAGTGCCCACGCGCATCAGGGAAGGCGTGGAAATCGGAGATCGACGGATCAGTCATGACGTCACGGCTGCAAGGAACAGGCAAGCACTCTAGCGCAGGGTCGATGACATAAAAATGGATAATTCAGCCACCACATGTTAGAAAAACTCACATGAAGACCAGTCAATCCCTGCCTTCGCTCAATGCCTTGCGTGCCTTCGAGGCTGCAGCACGGCTGCGCAGTGTCAGCCAGGCCGCCGCCGAACTGCACGTCACCCATGGCGCGGTGAGCCGGCAACTGCGGGCGCTGGAGGAAGAACTGGGACTGACCCTGTTTGAACGTGACGGCCGCGGCATCCGCCCCAGCGCCGCCGGCCATCGCTTGCTGGAAGCGACTTCCGGCGCGTTCTCGCAGCTGCGTGATTGCATTTCCTCACTGCGACGACCGCAGCGCAATGACGCCTTCGTGCTGGGCTGCCCTGGCAGCCTGCTTGCCCGCTGGATGATCCCGCGCCTGCAGGACCTGCAGCGTGACCTGCCCGGCCTGACCCTGCATCTGGCGGCACAGGACGGCGACTTCGCCCCGCGCCTGGATGGCCTGGATGCTGCGCTGATGCTCGGCCAGGCGCCATGGCCCAATGGCTGGCAGGTGCACGCGTTGGCGCCGGAGCGGATCGGTCCGGTGTTCAGCCCATCGATGCACGGCGCGCACGTATTGGCCCGGCAGCCTGTCGAAGCGGTGCGCGACCACTCGCTGCTGCATACGCGCTCGCGACCCCAGGCCTGGCCGGTCTGGGCCGCACGCAATGGCATTGATGCAGATGCGCTGACGTATGGGACCGGCCTGGAGCACCTGTATTACATGCTGGAAGCGGCGGTCGCCGGATTGGGCATCGCGATCGCACCGGAGCCACTGGTCGCCGACGATCTGGTCAACGGCCGCCTGATCGCGCCCTGGGGTTTTGTCGAGACGGAAGGTTGCTGGGCCTTGTGCACTACTGGCGACCAGCAAGACCCGCGTGTGGCTGCATTGGCGGATTGGCTGCGCAAACAGCTTTTGTAGGAGTTTCTGCTGGGCCTTTTGTGGGAACGGCGTCAGCCACGAAGCTGGCAATGCTGGAAAGGCCTGCAAGCCTCTCCTTGCCTTCGGCAAAAGGAGGGGCAACGGCGCTGGAACCTAACGCGCCCGCCTGGCGCCTTCAGTCCTGCTCGACATGCAGGTCGGCACGGCGCACTTCTTCGACGAACTGGCGCATCTTGTAGCCGTCCTTGATCCCCGGCGAGATCTCAATGCCGCTGGACACATCCACACCCCACGGCTGGGTGGCGAGAATGGCATCGTGCACGTTTTCCGGACGAATGCCCCCGGCCAGCAGGTACGGACGGTGCACGCCCGGCGGAATCTGCGACCAGTCGAACGCCACCCCGGTGCCACCGCTGCCGCCAGCCACATGGCTGTCGAACAGGAAACCGGCCGCATGCGGGTACATCTGCTGCAGGCCACGCGCGGTGACCTCGCTACGCCCGCCCATCGCAATCGCCTTCAGGTACGGCATGTTGAAGCTGCGACAGAACGCATCGTCCTCATCGCCATGGAACTGCAGCAGGGTTGGCCGCACCGCGCGCAACACCTCGCGGATTTCCTCACGATTGTTGTGCTGGAACAAGGCCACCACTTCCACCATAGGCGCGATTGCCTGGCGCATCGCACGCGCCTCCGATGGTGCAACCCGACGTGCGCTGCCCTTGGCAAAAATGAAGCCAACGGCATCCACCCCCAACTCACTGGCCAGGCGGATGTCACCGGCGCGGGTCATGCCGCAGAATTTGATGCGGGTACGAAACAGTGTACGGCTCACAGCGTCACCTCGTCCGGCAGCTTCCAGTGTTCAGGATACAGCGGTCCAACGAATACCAGGCCTTGTGGTGGCGCAGTTGGCCCTGCCAGATTGCGATCACGCCCTGCCAGCAACTCCCCGATCCAGCTTTCGGGCTTTTCCCCGGCGCCTACCATCATCAACGAGCCGACGATATTGCGCACCATGTGATGCAGGAAGGCATTGGCCTGAACCTCGACCTCGACCACTTCACCATGGCGATGAATGGCTATCGATTGCAGCTCGCGACGTGCATGCAAGGCCTGGCACTGCGCACTGCGAAACGCGCCGAAATCGTTTTCGCCAAGCAAGGACTGCGCCGCGCGATGCATGGCATCTGCATCCAGCGGCCGTCGATCCCAGCTCAGAATCTGCCGGTACAGCGCCGGCCGCACCTGTCGATTGAGGATGCGATAGCGATAGCGCCGCGCCTTGGCCGAGAACCGTGCATGGAAGTCATCCACCACCGGCACACACCAGCGCACACAGATTGATGGCGGCAGCCGCGTGGTGGTACCCAGTACCCAGCCACGCGGCGCGCGCTCGACATCGCTATCGAAATGCACGACCTGGCATTCACCGTGCACGCCGGCATCGGTACGCCCTGCACACACCACGCTGATCGGCGCATTGGCGACCGAGGACAACGCCTCCTGCAAGGTGGCCTGCACACTTGCACAGCCGTGCTCGCCAAGCTGTTGCCAGCCCTTGAACTCGCTGCCGTCGTACTCCACGCCCAGCGCATAGCGCATCATTGAACCTCTGATCTTGTTGGAGCCGCTGGCCCTGCGCGCAGCTCAGTCGCTGTCGCGTTCGGACCACACAGCCAGTTCGTTGCCGCCCGGCTCCAGGAACTGGAAACGGCGGCCACCGGGAAAGGTGAAGATCGGCTTGACCACTTCACCGCCCTGCGCTGCGATTTCAGCAAGCAGCGGGCTCAGTTGTGCGGCATACAGCACCAGCAGCGGGGCACCCGCACTCGCAGTAGCCGGGGTGCCACGAAAGAAACCGCCCTGCAGCTCACCGTCATCAAAAGCAGTGTAATCCGGGCCGTAATCTTCAAAGGTCCAGCCGAATACCTGCTCGAAGAAAACACGACTCGCCGCAGGGTCGCGCGAGGCGAATTCCACGTAGTCAATCCGCCGTTCGCGCTTCATTGCAGTTCTCCGTCAGGCCATGCGGCCAAGTAGTTCCAGCGCTTCACCGCGTGCCTGCGGATCAGCGCTGGCAGCAACTTCGTTGAGCAGGGTGCGCGCAGTCTCGGCATCACCCAGATCCAGATAGGCGATTGCCAACTCCAGCCGCTCACGCCCAGCAGGAGCCGGGTTCAACGGCGCAACCGCAACTGCAGCCACGTCACCAGCCAGCCAGCCAGCCTCATCGGCGGCAGCCGGCTCGGGCTGCGTCGGCGCAGGCTCGGCGATGACATCAAGCTGCCGCGAAGCTTCAAACAACAGTACCGGCTTGTGCGTGACGGCCGGCGCAGCAACCGGCAGCACCGGCTCCACGCGTGCGGGCGGGCTGGTCTTCAGCCATGCCGGCATCGGCTCCTCGTAGGGTTCAGGCTGCACTTCCGCAGCGACAGGTAACGGCTGGGTATCCTGCTCGTCCTGCGGGTCGAACTCATCCACTTCTGCCGTATGCAAGGGCGGCTGCACAGCAGCGGCACCCATCACCGGCATCGCTGCGGCAAGGTCTCCCGCTGCGTAATCAGCGCGCAGAGCGGCCGGCAGCGGCTTGCGCCGACGGCTCAGCACCCAGCCCAGCGCACCCAGCACCAGCAGCGCCAGGCCCAGCCAGATCCAGCCGAACGAACCGCCGCCATCGCGTTTGGCTGCCTCGCCCAACTGCTGCTGGGCAGCGGCCAGGTCCGAATCCTTCATCGCGATCAGCGACTGCTGCTGCTTCTGCAGCTTCTCCAGTTCGCCGACGCGATCGCGCAGTTCCTGCAGCTCCGCATCACGCGTTGCCAGCTCTTCCTTGGCTTGCTGCAGCTGTTCGTTGGCCAACATGTCACCCTCGCCACCGGCATCGAGTCCGGTCGTCATTCCAGCAGTCTGTTGTGCACCGGCCACGGCCGGGGCGATTTCCAGGCGTGCGCCGCTGGGGCCTGCGCCCGCCGATGCCGGCGTGGCGGCCTTGGCCGGTGCCACCGCTGCATCGGCAACCGCCGGCTGCGGAATCGGCGCGCGTGCCTGCCGCCACTGCGCGGCCTGGTCACGAACGATGGCGCGCGCCTCGGATGCATCCACCCGCGCCAGCTCTTCCTGCGCAGGGGTTCGCAGCACCGCACCCTGCTTGAGCAGGTTGATGTTGCCGCGGATGAAGGCTTCCGGGTTGGCGCGCATCAGCGCGACCATGGTCTGGTTCAAGGACGCGCCGCTCTCACGTGAAAGCTCGCGGGCGATCTGCGACAGGCTCTGACCACGCT
Organism: Stenotrophomonas sp. STEN021; assembly: GCF_056760175.1. Classification (NCBI taxonomy): domain Bacteria; kingdom Pseudomonadati; phylum Pseudomonadota; class Gammaproteobacteria; order Lysobacterales; family Lysobacteraceae; genus Stenotrophomonas; species Stenotrophomonas sp. STEN021. Next base: position 7,030 of record NZ_JBRREH010000058.1, read on the forward strand.
TCACAGTGGCAAGCTGGCCGTCGCTGTTCATCACCGGCGCTGCCGCCGGGCGCGATGCTTGCGCCACAGCAACCGGCTGAGCCGGTGCGGGCACTGCTACCGGCGCGGCAGGTGCCGGCAACTCAGGCAGCGGCTCGGGCTCACGCACGATCAGATTCGATTGGGCCGCAGCCGGTGCTTCGATGACCGGTTCGGCCACCGCGGTTGCGGCTTCCGGTGCGGCGACCAGCGCCGAGTATTCGCGCACCAGCCGGCCCTGGCCCCAATCGACCTCGATCAGGAAACCCACCGACGCCACCTGCACCGGCGCGGCGCTGGTGACACGGATCACCGCGCGGCCGTCACGGTCCTGCGCAAACTGGAATTGCAGTTCTCCTACCAGTCCGGTCGGTGCAGCCAGGCCTACGCGCTCAAAGGTAGCCGCAGATGCCAGCCCCGCCTTGGCGTTGTCGAGCTCGCTCGCATCACTGGTAATGACCGGTATTTCAGCCAGCAAGGGCTGTCCCGGCTTGGACAGGACGCGGATATTGCCCAGCCCCAATGCCATTGCTGTGCTACTGAACAGCGCCAGGCCGAGAACCAGCACACCTTGTATTGAGCGCATCGCGCCCCCGCCCCTTGGTTTCATGGCGGCCAATATAACGGCTGACCCGGCTTTCGAACACCGCTGTACCGCCTATAAGCAACGACGCCGGCTTCACGCCGGCGTCGTTGGGGGCATCAGCCGCCGTTGGCGACCAGTTCGGCGACCTGCACCGCGTTGAGTGCGGCGCCCTTGCGGATGTTGTCGGCCACCACCCACATGTTCAAACCACGCGGGTGCGAGATGTCCTCGCGAATGCGGCCGACATAGACCGGATCGGTGCCCGAAGCATGGGTGACAGGCGTCGGATAGCCGCCGGCCTTGCGTTCGTCCACCACCTTCACGCCCGGCGCGGCGGCCAGCAGTTCACGCGCCTGCTCGGTGGTGATCTTCTTCTTCGTCTCGATGTTGACCGCCTCGGAGTGACCATAGAACACCGGCACACGCACCGCGGTGGGGTTCACCAGGATGCTGTCGTCGCCGAGGATCTTGCGGGTTTCCCAGACCAGCTTCATTTCCTCCTTGGTGAAGCCGTTGTCGAGGAACTCGTCGATATGCGGGATCAGGTTGAAGGCGATCTGCATCGGGAACTTCTTCGGTTCGATTTCCTGGAAGCCCAGCAGCTGTGCGGTCTGCTTGCCCAGCTCTTCCATGCCGGTCTGGCCAGCGCCGGACACCGACTGGTAGGTGGCGATGTTGATGCGCTCAATGCCGTACTCGCGGTGGATCGGCGCCAGCACCGGCATCAGCTGCATGGTCGAGCAGTTCGGGTTGGCGATGATGCCGCGCGGGCGGTTCTTGGCCGCTTCCGGGTTGACCTCGGACACCACCAACGGCACATCGTCGTCGTAACGGAAGGTCGACGAGTTATCGATCACCACCGCGCCAGCTGCGGCGAACTTGGGCGCGAATTCCTTGGAGATACCACCACCGGCCGAAAACAGGGCGATCTCCACGCCGGCCGGGTCGAACGTGGCCAGGTCCTGGATGGTGATCTTGTCGCCTTCAAAGTCGACCTGCTGACCGGCCGAACGCTCGGAGGCGAGCAGGGTCAGCTTGCTGATCGGGAAATTACGCTCAGCCAGGATGGACAGCATGGTCTGGCCGACAGCGCCGGTGGCGCCAACAACGGCTACGTGGAAACGACGGGCTTCATTGCTCATGGGGATACTCGAGATATTGGAGGGGGTAGACACACATCGAGCCAGGTTCGGGGAACCTCCAGCGCACAGCTGCCGAGGCTCCCTATCGTTTTTTGTCGTCGATTTTTTTGCCGGCCACGGCAATGCGCGCGGTGCCGTTGTTCAGCAGTTCGGTATTGATGACATTGGCCGGCTTGCCCGCGTCCGGGCCAATGCCCAAGCCAGCCAGCAGGTTGTCCACCGCCACCTGCACCATCGCCCGCCGCGTGGCCAGCGATGCGCTACCGATATGCGGGGTCAGCACGATGTTGTCCAGCGCCAGCAGTTCCGGGCGCACATTCGGCTCGTTCTCGTAGACGTCGAGTGCGGCCGAGGCCAAACGGCCATTGGCCAGTGCATCGACCAGAGCCAGCTCATCGACAATGCCACCTCGGGCGATGTTCACCAGTGTGGCGGTCGACTTCATCTTCGCCAGCGCGGCGGCGTTGATGATGTGGTGGTTCTGCGCGGTGTATGGCAGCACCAGAACAAGATGATCAACGCTGGCCAGTAGTTCATCGAAGCTGACATAGCTGGCGCCGACCGCCCGCTCCTGCTCGGCAGGCAGCTGCGAACGGTTGTGGTACAGCACCTTCATGCCGAAGCCGTGATGACCACGACGGGCTATCGCCTGGCCGATGCGACCCATGCCCAGGATGCCCAGCGTACTGCCGTGCAGATCGGCACCGAGCATGGTGGTGAACGACCACTGCCCCCACTTGCCATCGCGCAACCAACGGTCGGATTCGACGATGCGACGGGCGGCCGCCATCAGCAGCGAGAAACCGAGATCGGCGGTGGTTTCGGTAAGTACGTCAGGCGTGTTGCTGGCAAGAATGCCAGCGGCACTGAGCGCAGGGATATCGAGGTTGTTGTAGCCGACGCCGACGTTGGCGATCATCTTCAACGCAGGCGCATTGGCGATTTCCACCGCACCGATACGCTCGTTGAGGGTAAGCAGCACACCGTCCATACCCGCCAGATGCGCGCCCAAGGCGGCGCTACCGTGCTTGGTGACGGCAGGCGTGGCAACCACGTCGCAGTACGCCGCCAGCTGCGCGACGGTGTCGTCGAACAGGGGCTGCGATACCCAGACGCGGGGCCGCCGATCAGCCATCGAGCTGACCGGGAATGCGCGGGCTCATGTCGCCGACATCGCCACATTGACCGCGATGACGCATGGCCTGGTCCATCAGCACCAGCGCCAGCATCGCCTCGGCGATGGGCGTTGCGCGGATGCCGACGCAGGGATCGTGACGACCGGTGGTGATGACCTCGACCGCATTGCCGGTCGTATCCACGGTTGCGCCGGGCAGGCGCAGGCTGGAGGTGGGCTTGAGCACCATCGAGGCGACGATCTGCTGGCCGGTAGAGATACCACCGAGGATGCCGCCGGCATGGTTGGACTGGAAGCCCTGCGGGGTGATCAGGTCACGGTGTTCGGTGCCCTTCTGCGCCGCGCTGGCAAAACCGTCGCCGATCTCCACGCCCTTGACCGCGTTGATGCTCATCAATGCGGCGGCGATATCGCCATCGAGCTTGCCGTAGATCGGCTCGCCCCAGCCCGGCGGCACGCCATCGGCAACCACGGTCACGCGCGCACCGACCGAATCACCGGACTTGCGCAGCGCATCCATATACGCCTCCAACGCTGGCACCTGACTGGCATCGGGCCAGAAAAAGGGATTGTCTTCCACCGCGCTCCAGTCGAAACCGGCCGGGGTGATTTCGCCCAGCTGCGACAGGTAGCCACGCACCGTCACCCCGAAGCGCTGCAGCAGCCACTTCTTGGCAACCACGCCAGCAGCCACACGCATGGTGGTTTCGCGCGCCGAGGAGCGACCGCCACCGCGCGGGTCACGTATGCCGTACTTCTGCCAGTAGCTGTAGTCGGCATGGCCCGGGCGGAACTGCTGGGCGATGTTGCTGTAGTCCTTGCTGCGCTGATCGGTGTTGCGGATCAGCAGCGCGATCGGCGTACCGGTGGTGCGGCCTTCATAAACCCCGGACAGGATCTCGACGTCGTCGGCCTCACGCCGCGCCGAAGTATGGCGACTCTTGCCGGTGGCACGTCGCTGCAGGTCGTGGGTGAATTCTTCGGGGCTGATTTCCAGGCCGGGCGGGCAACCATCGATCACACAGCCGATGGCCGGCCCGTGGGATTCACCGAAGGTAGTGACGCGGAGGAGTTGTCCGAATGTATTCAATGCCGTTGTGCTCTTGCGGTTACGCCGGCCGTTGCCGTCATTCCGCAGAAGCGGAGTGACGGCAAAAGCGTGACTCAGGAACGTGCTGCAGCCAACTCGGCGATGCGCGCATGGTGCGCACGCAGCTCAGCCGCTTCGACAGCGAAGATGCCCATCTGCCCGACCTTGAACTCGATCCAGGACATGTAGACCTCCGGCAGCAGCTTGATCAGGTGCTGCTCGGAATCGCCTACTTCACAGATCAGCAGGCCGTCTTCGGTCAGGTGGTCCGGCGCATCGCGCAGGATCTTCAGCACCAGGTCCAGGCCGTCATCGCCGGCACGCAGGGCCAGGTCCGGCTCGTGCTGGTATTCCTTCGGCAGCGCATCGGTCTCGTCATTGGTGACGTAGGGCGGATTGGTGACGATCAGGTCGTAGACGCGGCCCTGCAGACCGGCGAACAGGTCGCTCTTGACCAGCTCCACGTTGTGGGCGAGCAGGCGCTCCTTGTTCTCCACCGCCAGCGACAGCGCGGCGTCATTGACGTCGCTGCCGTCTACCTGCCAGTTCGGGTAGTAATGGCCCATCGCAATGGCGATGCAACCCGAACCGGTGCACAGGTCCAGCGCGCGGTTGACGTCACGACCGGCCAACCACGGCTCGAAGCCGCTGAGGATCAGTTCGGCGATCGGCGAGCGCGGCACCAGTGCGCGCGAGTCGCTCTTGAAGCTCAAACCCGCAAACCAGGCCTCACCGGTCAGGTAGGCGGCCGGCTGGCGCTCGTCGATACGGCGCTGGAACAGCGCCAGCACCTGCTGCCGCTCTTCCAGCAGCACCCTTGCCGTGCCGTAGGCCGGGCCGAGGTCCGGCGGCAGGTGCAAGCTGTGCAGGGTCAGCTGGGTCGCCTCGTCCAGGGCATTGTCATAGCTATGGCCAAAGGTCAGGCCAGCAGCATTGAAACGGCTTGCGCCGTAGCGGATCAGATCGACGATCGTTTGGAGTTCAGCGGCCGCTTCGGCAGTCATGGCAATACGGAAATACTTGAAAGGTCTGCGATTATAGGCACCTGGCCGGTATATTGATTGCCAAGTTGCAGCCGAAACTTCGGCAATGGCCCTCCAAAGGGGCGCAAACGCCCGCCAAACGGCCGGGGTGTACGCCTGCAATCCCCTACACTCCCGTATCCCGCCCGCGGCGGACCTCCCGTCCCGCCGCCGTATCCGAACGGAAGCCCGCGCGCATGTTCAATCGAAATACCGGCATCATCCTGGCCATCGCCCTGGCCGCCGGCCTCGGCCTGCTGTTGGCGCAGAAGGTCTTCGGGCCCTCCAACAAGGGCACGGACGGCACCAGCAGCATCATTTTCTATGGCACCCCGCGCACCCTGCCGGAATTCGACCTGGCCCAGTCCGATGGCACCCGCCTGATCCCGGGTGAGCTGCGCGGCCATTGGACCCTGATATTCCTGGGCTTCACCTCCTGCCCGGATGTCTGCCCGACCACCTTGACCGAGCTGGCCCAAGCCCAGAAACAATGGGAAACCATACCCGACAGCCTGCGCCCGCGCGTGGTGCTGGTCTCGGTGGACCCCGAGCGTGACACCCCGAACCGCCTGGGCGAGTACGCCCATGCCTTCCACAAGGACACGATCGCCGCCACCGCCGACGTGCCATCGCTGGAGCGCTTTGCCACCTCGCTGGGCATGGTGTTCCAGAAGGCACCAGGCAAGCACTTCGAGCAGAACCCGGACGACTACAGCATGGACCACTCCGCCAGCATCGCCGTGCTCGACCCGCAGGGTCGGCTAGCCGGCCTGATGCGCCCCCCGTTCAACCCGCAGGCCATTGCCAGCGACCTGATCAAGCTCACCGAGAAAACCGCACCATGAGTCTGGTTACACGCCTCACCTATGTATTGCCGCACCGCCTGCTGTCGTCGATGGCCCGCTCGCTGGCCTATTCGCAGAACCCGCGCATCTCGCGTTGGCTGATCGACACGGTGTCGAGCAAGTTCAACGTCAACCTGGCCGAAGCGGCCAATCCGGACCCGCGCAGCTACCCCAGCTTCAATGCCTTCTTCACCCGTGGCCTGAAGCCGGGCGCACGTGTGCCCGCGGCCGACCCGCGCACGCTGACGATGCCGGCCGATGGCCGCATCAGCCAGCTTGGTCCGATCAAGGATGGCCGCATCTTCCAGGCCAAGGGCCAGTCATTCACCGCCGCCGAGCTGCTCGGCGATGCCGCCGATGCGGTGCCGTTCAACAACGGCCTGTATGCCACCGTGTACCTGTCGCCGCGCGACTACCACCGCGTGCACATGCCGTGGACCGGCACCCTGCGCGAGACCGTGCACGTGCCCGGCCGGCTCTTCAGCGTGGGTACCGATGCGGTGGCCAATGTGCCGCGCCTGTTTGCCCGCAACGAGCGCCTGGTCTGCCACTTCGACACCGATTTCGGACCGATGGTGCAGGTGATGGTCGGCGCTCTGCTGGTCAGCGGTGTCGAGACCGTGTGGAGCGGCGAGGAAATCCCTGCCTACGGCGACCGCATCACCCGCAAGGACTGGCGCGGCAAGGGCATCACCCTGGAGCGCTTTGCCGAGATGGCGCGCTTCAACTACGGCTCCACCGTGATCGTGCTGTTGCCGCCGGGTGTGGCCGACTTTGATCCCTCGCTGACGGCCGAGAGCCCGGTGCAGCTGGGCCAGGCACTGGCGAAGCTGCGCTGATAGCGGCGCCTCCGATTGTAGGAGCGGCGTGAGCCGCGAAGCAGATAGACCCTCAGATTGCAGAAACTCTGATCGCTGAAATCATCCCAGCTTCGCGGCTTACGCCGCTCCTACAAAACCAAACAAAAAAGGGCGCCTTCCGGCGCCCTTTCTGCTTCAACGACCGCAGCCTTCCAGCTTCAGGCTCTGCCCGGGTTTGAGTGCATAGGCCGGCGCGCGCAGGCCATTTGCGCGAGCCAACGCCGGCACTTCGCACTGGAAACGACTGGCGATTCCGCCAAGCGTGTCGCCCCTGGCAACCTTGTAGCTGCGTGCTGCCGGCCGACGCGCAGGTGCCGCCGGGCGTGGCGCCGGTGCGGCGACAGGTGCAACGGCCTGCGCCGCCTGCATCGCCTGCACATCACCCACCGCCACGCTGCCGGTGAAGGTCGCCGCCGATGGGCGCTTGATCGCGGCGTTCAGGTCCGCAGTGATCAACGCGCGCGCCAGATCGGCACGCGGACCACTCACGCAGTAGCGGTTGTACAACCCGGCAATGCGAGTGGTAGCGTTGATGGTGGTGCCGCCCGGAATCCAGCCATCCGCCTCGTAACGCGGATTGAGGTTGCGCAGCGCGCGCATATAGCCGTCGCGGGTGCCGGTGCTGCCCAGGCAGATGGTCAATTCATAGATGGTGGTCGATTTGGCCAGGCGGATCGTCGCCGGCTGCGCATTGAGCTTGGGGAACTCCACGCCGTATTGCTGCGGGTGCAGGAAGATCCATGCCGCGGCGATCACCATCGGCACGTAGTCCTTGGTCTCGCCCGGGAACTGGTTGTACGAGGTATCGGTCCAGAAGCTCTGGCCGCCAGTCTCGCGATAGATGCGCGCGGCACGGCCTTCACCGCCGTTGTAGGCAGCCAAGGCGTATTCGATGTTCTTGTTGAGCCCGCGCATACGCTCATTCATGTAGTCGGCACTGGCACTGGCGGCGCTGCGCGGATCAAAACGGGTGTCGAAGCCGGTACCGTCCGGGCCCAGCCCGAACCGCCGGCCAGTGGCCGGCATGAATTGCATCAGGCCCGCCGCGCCCACGCGCGAGGAGGCATGCACGCGACCATTGGACTCCTTGGCCATGATGCCGAACAGCAGCGCTTCGGGCAGGCCATCCTTCTCCCATTCCGGCCACATGACACCGCGCAGGTTCATGTAGTTCTCGTAGCTGGTCAGCAGCGAGGGACGCATATCGGTGAGCCAGCGGCGGATACCGGCCTGGATCGCCGGGTTGTACTCAACCATGTCGTCGAAGGCATGGCGATGATCGTTGAGCAGGGCCGCAGCGCGTGCCGCTTCAGGCACATCGGCAACCAGGGGCGCGATGTGGTCTGGATCGGCCTCCAATGGACCGCCATCTTCGCCTTCCGCACCACCATTGCTGTCTGCACGCTGTTTGAGCAGACGCTTGTAAGTGGCAAGCAGATTACTGACCTGGCAGCCCTTCTGGCCGATGCAGGCGCTGATCACGTCTTCCATGTCCTCCAGCGCGGCGTCGCCCTCACTGGTGCCCTTGGGGTCGGCATTGGCAACCAGCACCAAGGCATCGCTGTAACGCTTCTCCGCTGCGGTCATCCGCGCCTCGATGGCGTCCACCTTGACCTTGTCGCGGGCCGAAATTGCCTGGGCGGCTGGAACCACGGTCAACAGCGAAGTCGCAACCAACAACGACCAGGCACGAGCAGAAAACAGGGATACGGGCATCAGTAGCACTGCATAACAAAGGTGAGGCAGGGTAGCCGCCAGACAGACCCCGGGGCAACATTGCCACCGCAGCGATACAGTCGGCCGTTAGAATCCTTCCTTCATTCATCAATGAGTGCCTCCATGGACCCGATCCTGCTCGGCAAAGGCGTCACCGACGACATCGCCGTCACCCTGCTCCCGCGCTTCGGCAACCGTCACGGCCTGGTCGCCGGCGCCACCGGTACCGGCAAGACGGTGACCTTGATGACGCTGGCCGAGGGTTTCTCGCGACTGGGCGTGCCGGTGTTCATGGCCGATGTGAAGGGCGATGTGGCCGGCCTTGCCGTTGCTGGCGAAGGCGGCGAGAAGCTGGCCCAGCGCGCCGCCGAGATCGGTGTCGACGGCTTCGCCCCCGCTGCCAGCCCGGTGGTGTTCTGGGATCTTTACGGCAAGCTCGGCCATCCGGTGCGAACCACCGTCAGCGAGATGGGCCCTACCCTGCTCGCCCGCATCCTCGAACTCAACGACACCCAGTCCGGCGTGCTCGACATCGTGTTCAAGCTGGCCGACGACCGCGGCCTGCTGCTGCTGGACCTGGATGACCTGCGCGCCCTGCTCGGCCTGGTCGCCGAGGAACGCAAGGACATCTCCACCGAATATGGACTGGTGAGCGCGCAGTCGGTGGCGGCCATCCAACGCTCGTTGCTGCGCCTGTCGCAGGACGGCGGCGAAGCCTTCTTCGGCGAACCGGCGCTGGAACTGGCCGACATCATGCGGGTCAACCACGACGGCCGTGGCGTGGTCGGCATCCTCGCTGCCGCGCAGCTGATCCTCAAACCGCGCCTGTATTCCACCTTCCTGTTGTGGCTGTTGTCCGAGTTGTTCGAGCAGTTGCCGGAGGTGGGCGACCTGGAAAAGCCCAAGCTGGTCTTCATCTTCGACGAAGCCCACCTGCTGTTCGACGACGCCCCGCCGGCACTGGTACAGCGCATCGAACAGGTGGTACGCCTGATCCGTTCCAAGGGCGTGGGCGTGTACTTCTGCTCGCAGTTCCCAGATGACGTGCCGGGCAACATCCTCGGCCAGCTCGGCAATCGCGTGCAGCACGCGCTGCGCGCCTTCACTCCGCGCGACCAGAAGGCGGTCAAGACCGCGGCTGAAACCTTCGTGCAGAACCCCAAACTCGATGTGGTCGCGACCTTGTCACAGCTGGGCACCGGCGAAGCACTGGTCTCCACGCTGCAGGACAAGGGCATTCCCTCGCCGGTGCAGAAGACCCTGATCGCGCCGCCGCGCTGCCGGATGGGCTCGATCACCGATGCCGAACGCGCCCAGGTGCGTGCCAGCAGCCCGGTCGGCACCCGCTACGACACCGCCGTCAATCGCGAATCAGCAGCCGAGCTGCTGGCGCAGCGCGCGGAGAAGGCGGTCGAGCAGGCACAGGCCCCAACCGCCCGCAGCCGTCAGCAGGATGAAGAACAGGACAGCGGCTTCGGCCAAAGCATCAAGGACGCGATCTTCGGCACCAAGCGTCGGCAGGGCATGATCGAAACCATGGCCAAGCAGACCACGCGCACCGTCGGTACCAAACTGGGCAACCAGATTGTGCGCGGCATCCTTGGCAGCATCTTCGGCGGCAAGCGCTGAGGGTAAATTGCGGGTCGGCCCATTGCCGGCCCGCTGGCGCAGCAGCCACAATCAGCCTCTGACTCTGGGAGGAGTGTCATGGAAGACCGCAAGCGCAGTGCAGCCGCGCAGCGTCCGCAAGCATTCTGGCAACGACTGCCTGCGATCACGCTCTATCCTGTGCGTGGTCCGGCATTGTATTCGCTGATCACACTCACGCTTTGCACCTTGGTGACCTGGCTTCCGGCTATCGGCTGGCTGCTTGGCATCGTCACCTGGGTAGCAATCTACCGCTACGCCTTCGAGATCCTGCGCGAAACCGCCAACGGCCGCATGACCTCGCCAGAAAACACCCTCAGCAGCAGTGACGGCACGGTCATCCGGCTGCTCGGGCTGATGATCTTGATGGGTATCCTCGTGGTGACCGTGGCGGTCTTCACCGGCCCGGTGATCGGCCTGCTGGCACTCGGCGCGGTGGTCCTGCTGCAGCCCGGCTGCGTGATCTCGCTGGCGATGGATGGCAGCCTGCGCCACGCAGCCAATCCAGTCACCTCGATCACCATCGCCCTGCGCATCGGCTGGCCATATCTGGCTGCTTTCCTGCTGCTGTTCATCATCCAGGCCAGTGCCTTGACTGCTGGCCAATGGCTGCACGCCTTCATGCCAGCTGTAGCGGGCGAGCTGGTGCTCAATTTCTTCAGCATCTGGGGGCTGTTCACCACCTTCCATCTGCTCGGCTATCTCGTCTACCAGTACCACGAAGCGCTGGGCTTCGAGCCGGAGGGCGCACTCAACGCATTGTCGCGCCATGACCCTGATCAGAAGCTGCTGGACGAGGCCGAACACTTCGTCCGCGAAGGACAACCGGATGCCGCCCTGGATGCCCTGCGCGGTTCGGTGCGCTCACGCGCGGTCAGCCTGCAGGTGCATGAGTTGTACCAGCGCCTGCTTCGTCGCAAGGGCGCATCGGATGCACTGCGCGACCACGCCCGCCAGTACATCAACCGTCTGCTGATCGAGAAACAGGAACGTGAGGCGATGAACGTGCTGCGTGACATGCTGGAGATCGACCCGGACTTTACCCCGGCCGAACCGCAGCAGGCGGCGCAACTGGCCGAACGCGCCCGGCTCGGCGGCCAGCTGCAACTGCAGATGGATGCCCTGCGCGCGATGTTCAAGGCCTGGCCGCGTGCAGCAGAGGCACCGCAGTGGGCACTACAGGCCGCCTTGCTGCTTGGCGAACGCTACAACCGCGATGCCGAAGCATTGCAGCTGATCGATGAGGCACTGCAACGCTGCGAGGACGACGAGCAACGCCGCAAGCTGCTGGCCGCCAAGCAGGCCCTGCAGACCAGCCCAGCCTGAAACAGCTGGCAATCGCGCCACCTCATGTAGCGCGCGTAGCCAGGGTAGGCGCAGCCATGGTCACTGGCGGACAACCTGAAGTCCTCAAGACCCTCGCTTCCCGGGTTCGCTGTGCTTACCCGGGCCACGGATGGAGCTGCGCCATCGGTTCGAGGCGACAGGCCGCTCAGTCGTTCTCCAGCAGGAACCGCGCCTTGCCAGCTTGTGGCGTGGCTGCAAACCGCTGCTGCAGCAGCTCCAGCAGGCGCCGGCGTTGCGTATGCGCATGGGCCTCGCCGTGCCGCAAGGCCAGCCGCAACCAACCCTGCGCCTGCACCTCACCGGACAATTGAATGGCCTGTTCCCACACGGCTTCAGCCTCCTGCAGCCAGCCAGCCTTGAGGCAGCGTTCAAATGCGATCTGCGCCAGCTCGGCGACGCCACCATCGGCCAACAGCTGTTTCACAATGCCGTGCTGCGCGGCCAGGGCGGCCGCATCATCCGCATCCAGCCGCAATACATCCGCGGCACGCGCCCGCATCTCGGCGCTCTTGCCTGCATTGGCTGCCACCCGATAGCGCGCCAGCGCAACATCCAGCCGATGAGGCTGCTCGGCCGCCATTTCACCCAACACACGCTCGGCGGCGCCGTTCTCAAGACGGCCCATATAGTGCTGGGCCTGCTCCCAACGCTGATCATCGACCGACGCTTCGGTGTCGTCCGCCATGTAGTCTTCGCGGGTCTGCCGGGTCAAGACAAGCACGCCGCCCAGCAGCGCACCGCAGATGAGACCACCAGCATGCGCATCGAAGCCGATGCCGGCTTCATCATTGGTCAGCAGGTTGAACACCTCCCAGCCCAACCACAGCGGCAACAACCAGATCGCCGGCGCGCGCACGTAGTCGAAGATCACCCCGAACCAGTAGAAGAAGCGCACCGGGCGCATTCCCCAAACTACGCAGAACGCCCCCATCACCGCTGCGATCGCACCGGATGCGCCGAGTCCGCCACCGACGTCGCCCCAGCGCCACAATACGCTGGCAACGCTGGAGCCCACTGCCCCCAACAGATACAGGCCCAGAAAGCGCCAGCCGCCGAGCGCACCTTCCAGCAGCAAGCCCAACACCACCAGAAACAGCATGTTGCCCAGCAGATGCATCACGCTGCCGTGCAGGAACGCAGCCGACAGCAACCGTCGCGGCGACCATTCCGAACTGCGCAGGATATGGCGCAGGGTGAATACCCGGTCCAGCTGCGCCTGGTATTCGCGCCGCAACGGCGCCCAGGCAGCCTGCTGGTCTTCCGACTCAAACAAGTCGCCATCCTCCAGCGCCCGCTGGAACGCGACATCACTCAAGGTCGCCATGCCAACGTAGCCAGCTCGCTGCTCTGCAGGAATTGATTCCAGCTCGGCCAACGCATCAGCGCGTGCGTTCAAGCGCAGATGCTTCTCGTAGGCAGGCAGCTCGTACTCCGCCAGTCCCGACTGCTGGTACCAGTCCTGCGCCGCCTGCACCTTCTGCTCATCATCAGCCTGCAAGGCGAAAAACACGTAGACATTGATCAGCACCAGCAGCACGGTTACCAAGGGCAGTGTGCTCAGGTTGAGCGGCTTGTGCAGTGGCAGGATCAACATCGGCCGGACTTCCTTGTCAGAGTACGCGAAGCTTCAGCCATGGATTGGCCTTGTGCAAGCCAGCCCGGCTACCATGCCGGCATCCACGCACTACATGACCGCAATGAGCCGCTGGCGCCCCCCTGCAGAAAAAAGCACCGCCCTGATCACCGCGCAGGGCCACGCTCGGCTCAAGGCCGAGCTGGATGAACTGTGGCGGCAGCGTCGGCCGGAAGTGGTCAAGGCGCTGGCAGCAGCGGCCGCCGAGGGAGATCGCTCGGAGAACGCCGAGTACACCTACCGCAAGAAGCAGCTGGGCGAAATCGACCGCCGCGTGCGCTATCTGAGCAAACGACTGGAAGCCCTGCGCGTTGTCGACACCACACCCAGCGATCCGGAAGCCGTGTTCTTCGGCGCGACGGTGGAGCTGGAGAACGTCGATTCCGGCCAGACCGTTGTCTACCGGATCGTCGGCCCCGATGAAACCGACGCAGCGGCCGGCTGGATCAGCATCGACTCGCCACTGGCGCGGGCGTTGCTGAAAAAGCGCATCGACGATGAGTTCGCAGTGGAGCTGCCCAGCGGACTGACCCGCTTCGCGATCATCGATGTCAGCTACGGCTGACGCCAAGCGGCGTCGGATAAAGGCGACCTTCGCGTAGCGGGCGGAAGTAATCGGTCAATTGATAGAAGCCCGCGCCTTGAGAGGCATGCCAGCCAGGAATGCCGGCCAACGGTAGTGGCCGCAACTCGGCAGGATCGGCGAGCTGGCTGGCACCTTCGATTGCTGCCGCCACGGCGCTGACACAAGCCACATCGTCATCGCCGACGATCACCAGGCACTTTCCAACCAGCAGTCGCTCGGGCAGCAACGCCTGCTCCATCAGCGCATGGCCAATCACCGCGCAGACGACGATATCGCCTTTGTGCCATCCGCTCTGGTTGAACAGCGTTGACCAGTCGTGCCGGTCCCAGGCCGACAGCAGGCTCGCATCGCGAACACGCACGATCACTCCGGTTTCATCGAACTGGGTCAATGCGGCCTGCGCGCGATTGCGTTGGCTTGGCCCCATCGCTGCGATATGCCGACACTGCTGCGCATTGAGCGCATGTTTGATCGCAGGGTAGCGCGCCCACACCATCGCGTTGAACAGGTCGTGCCAACTCTGTTCGCGGGTGGCGATACGGCCCTGTGCAATACGTTGCTCGTAGTGCAGGTCGTCAGCCAGCAATACCTCGTCCTGGGCGACAAAGCGCTTGCCCTGCACGGGCAACTGCACATTGAGTGCATCGATGTCCGGCCAATCAGCAGCCCGCATCAACGCCTCGAAATCACGGAAGTCCGCGAACAGCGGATGATCAAAACACCTCAGCTCAACCTGCCCGCGCAGCGGCGCTGCAAAACGACGCCGGCCCACGCCGGCATCGCTTGCAGCCGGTGCTGTGGTCACAGCACCTTGAGGTCGAACGGCGCCGCCTTGGCATCGATCAGGGCGTCGCCAAACAGATCGTGCTCGTCGCTGTCGGTGATCTCGACGTTGACGAAGTCACCGACCCGCAGCTTGGCCTCATCGGCATTCTGGATATGCACCAGACCGTCGATCTCCGGCGCATCGGCCTTGGAGCGTGCAACAGCGATGCCGTCCTCGATGCCGTCAACCAGGCATTGCTGAACGCTGCCGATCTTGGCTTCGAGCTTGGCAGCCGAAATGGCGGCCTGCTTTTCCATGAAACGGGCCAGTCGCTCCTGCTTCACTTCTTCCGGCACCGGGTCCGGCAACTGGTTGGCCGTTGCACCTTCCACCGGCGAATAGGCGAAGGCACCGACGCGGTCGAGCTGGGCGGTGTCGAGGAAATCCAGCAGCTGCTCGAACTCGGCATCGGTTTCGCCCGGGAAGCCGACGATGAAGGTCGAACGCACGGTGATGTCCGGCGCGATCTCACGCCAGCGCAACACCCGCTCCAGGGTTTTGTCGACCGCACCCGGACGCTTCATCAGCTTGAGGATGCGCGGGCTGGCGTGCTGGAACGGGATGTCCAGGTAGGGCAGGATCTTGCCCTCGGCCATCAACGGCACCACGTCGTCGACGTGCGGGTACGGATAGACGTAGTGCAGGCGGGTCCAGGCATCGAGCTCGGACAGGCCTTCGCACAGCGCCTTCATACGTGTGGCGTATTCCTTGCCGCGCCAGGTGCCCGGCGCGTACTTGCGGTCCACGCCATAGGCCGAGGTGTCCTGCGACACCACCAGCAGCTCACGCACACCACCCTTGACCAGACGCTCGGCCTCGCGCAACACCTCATCAACCGGACGCGAGACCAGGTCGCCACGCATCGAGGGAATGATGCAGAAGCTGCAGCGGTGGTTGCAGCCTTCGGAAATCTTCAGATAGGCGTAGTGACGCGGGGTCAGCTTGATGCCGTAGTCGGGCACCAGGTCCACGAACGGGTCGTGCTTGGGCGGCAGTGCGGCATGCACCGCTTCCATCACCGTGGTGTAGTCCTGCGGACCGGATACCGACAGCACGTCCGGGTAATGCTCGCGGATCATGTCGCCCTTCTTGCCCAGGCAGCCGGTGACGATGACCTTGCCGTTCTCGTTCATCGCCTCGCCGATCGCGTCCAGCGATTCGGCCACGGCCGAGTCGATGAAGCCGCAGGTATTGACCACCACCACATCGGCCGAATCGTAGGACGGCACGATGCTATAGCCCTCCACCCGCAGCTGGGTGAGGATGCGCTCGGAATCGACTAGGGCTTTCGGGCACCCAAGCGAAACAAACCCTATACTTCTACGATCCGACACAGTGATACCTGGCGCTATGGCTACAAAGGCGAGAGTTTACAGCTACTTGCGCTTCAGTGATCCAAAGCAGGCGGCCGGCAGCAGTGCTGACCGGCAGCTGGAGTACGCCAAACGGTGGGCGGCAGAGCGAGGCCTGACCCTCGATTCCACCCTATCCATGCAGGACGAAGGCCTATCGGCCTACCACCAGCGCCACGTCACCCGGGGCGCACTGGGCGTCTTCCTGCAGGCAATCGATGACGGCCGCATTCCAGCGGGCTCCGTGCTTATCGTGGAAGGACTGGACCGCCTGAGCCGCGCCGAACCCATCCAAGCGCAGGCCCAGCTCGCCCAGATCATCAACGCCGGCATCACAGTCGTGACGGCCAGCGATGGGCGGGAATACAACCGGCAAGGCCTGAAGGCCCAGCCTATGGACCTGGTGTACAGCCTCCTAGTCATGATCCGCGCGCATGAGGAATCGGACACCAAGTCGAAGCGCGTCCGGGCAGCCATCCACCGGCAGTGCCAGGGGTGGATCGCCGGCACTTGGCGCGGACTGGTCCGAAACGGCAAAGACCCCCATTGGTTGGCTCTGGAGGGCGGCACCTTTGTCTTGGCCCCTAAGCGCGCCGAGGCCGTGCGCAAGGCAATCTCCATGTTCAAGGATGGCCACGGTGCAGTCCGGATCATGCGGACACTCGATGAGCTCGGCCTGCAGCTGACGAATGGCGGAAACCCCTCCCAGCAGCTCTATCGGATCGTCAGGAATCGGGCACTGATTGGGGAGAAGGTCCTGAACGTCGACGGCGAGGAATACCGTCTACCCGGCTACTACCCCGCCCTGATCGAACCAGAGGAGTTCGCCAGCCTGCAGAACGTCACGGGTCAACGGGCGCGGCGCAAGGGCACTGGCGAGATCCCGAGCATCATCACCGGGCTGAGGATCAGCTATTGCGGCTACTGCGGCGCGGCACTGGTTGGGCAGAACCTGATGAACCGGGCGCGGCGCGAGGACGGCAAGCCCCAGAACGGCCATCGCCGCCTCATCTGCGTGAGCAACCAGCAGGGTGCGGGCTGCGCAGTCGCCGGCAGCTGCAGCGTGGTGCCGATTGAGCGTGCCGTCATGGCGTTCTGCGCGGACCAGATGAATCTGTCTCGCTTGCTGGAAGGTAGCGATAGGGCCGAGGGCATCGCGGGCCAGTTGTCAGCGGCTCGCGCCGCTGCGGCCGACACCTCTGCCAAGGTGGAAAAGATCACCGATGCCTTGCTGAGCGCGGAGCCAGGCCAGTCACCAGCAGCCTTCATGCGCCGTGCGCGCGAGTTGGAGAATCAGCTGGCCGAGCAGCAGGCCAAGGTCGAAGTGCTGGAGCATGAGCTGGCAACAGCCGCTTTATCCCCCACCCCGGCTCTGGCAAAGGCATGGGCTGAGCTGGTCGAGGGCGTCGAATCACTGGACTACGACGCGCGGATGAAGGCCCGTCAGCTGGTGGCCGACACGTTCGACAAGATCGTCATCTACCACCGGGGCGTTACGCCTGAACTCACCCGCTCCTGGAAGGGAACGATCGGCGTGCTCCTCATGGCCAAGCGCGGCGGCACCAGACTCCTGAACATCGATCGGCAGACGGGCGCGTGGCAGCACGGGGAGGACGTGGATTCCGGTGATTTGCCCCTGCCACCAGCTATTGGGGGCTGACCTCCTTCAGTTTTGCACCGGGCCTGCAGGAAGGCGGACGACCTGCAGGCCCGACCCGATTACTGATCAATCAAGTTTCGCCCCATCTCGTTGCCGGTAGCAAAAGCCGCGTTTTCGCTGGGGTAGCTATGGTCGTTGTCCTCAATATCCGGAAACCATGAACCATCCGGCCTCTGGACGGAAACTGTGATGGTCCAGGCCGACTCTTCGTCGTACTGTTCGGCGTAGACACGAATCACGTGTTCCTTGTATTCCGCCTCATCAAAACGTTGGTTCGCCATTCGATGCTCCTAGTCGCTGCCTCGCAACGAGGCGAGCCGAGGCTGGCAGGACTTCGGCCGCTGATCAACCCCGGCAACATGCCGGAGAAATTCCCGGCATGTTTCGGAGGGAGGAACGAATCGTTCCTCCGTTTACCCAGCGGCCCGCCTTCAGGACTTCGGCTTATCGGGCCTCCTTTCCACACGCTCAAAGATCCCGCCCTTCTTGGCAGGCCCCTCAGAGGCGTTATCCGCCTCCGTTGGCGAACGGTCCGGCTGCCTCTGGTAAAGCGGCTGCCAGTGAACCAGCCCGCCCGGCAAGGGCACTTCGATACCGCCAATCACCTTCTTCATGTTGAACTCCTCTGCCACGTTTGGCGAAGAGGACGCTAACAGGCCGCAGGGAGCACCGTCCGGGCGACTTTCCCATTCTGCCGGCGGTGTTGGCCGCTCGCTTTGTGCCGCCGAAAGGCCCGCGCTTGGCCACCGGTGAAACGTAGATGTATCAAGGGATTTGGGCCTGAAACGGCCCGTGATGGGCCCGGCAGATGGCGGGCGGGTGCTGGTGCTGAAATGCGGGATTTCCCGTAATTGACCGGGTCAGGGGTTTTCACCCAAAAGGGCGAAAACCTATGTCCCCCACTGCGACACAGGTTCCTCGTCATCTTCAAGGCGAGCGGCCTTGGCTAGGTAATCCCCGGCCCGAAGTCGTAGACGGCTTGCGGCGGCTCTGGTTCGGGCTCGCTGCCGCCAGTTGCCGGTGCTGGACTGCTCCAGCTGCCGGGCCTGCCCGTCCAGCTCAGCCGCCCGAGCTCTTGCCCAGGCGGCTTTGCTGGGATGCCACACCTGCTTCTTGGTCGATGTGTCCATGGCCTGCAACTTGGCAGGCGTCAATCGCATGGGCTGCGATTGGATGGGCTGTTTAGTCCGCGACTTTTCCGGTGACGGTGACAAGCTCGGTTTTTCGGCCGGTAGGGTCCACCGCCATCAGCTTCCACTCCGGAACCAGGATGAAGCTTTGGTCATTCACTGACCCGAGCGGCAAAAGGGACCCGCCGCAATTGATGCCGAACGAAAATCTGTCATTCAGATTGGAGTACGCCCCCATCGCGAACGCACCTTGCGATCCAATCGCGATGCACCCTAGGGCCAATTCCCCCGGCACCACCTTACCCGCTCCAAACGCAGCAATAGACTCCGCCTCGAACGAGATCTGCCCGTCGAAGTAGATGCAAGCACCCTCTTCGCCCAATTCCTGTGCCACTCCGACGCGATCTCCCGAAAGGCACAATGCCAGAGGAGGGAGATTTGCGTTGAAATCAGGCACCCGCAGATAGACATTCCCCGATGCAAGCATGACGCGACCCGGTGGAACATCAATAGCTTTGCGCTTCTTCCAAAGACTCAGATCCATTTTGTCCCCTCTGCCAAGTTACTCGGATGGTCGAGCGGTGACAGACTGCCCTCTTTCTATCTGCAAACGCAAACTGCTCGGATCAGGCCGGATTTAGCTTGGCCACAAAATAGTCCGGCTTTCCGACCGTGCCCCACTGGCGCACCGCGGCGCATACCAGCTCCTTCGCCCGCATCGGGTCCATGGGGAATGTAGCGCTGTAGACGTAGTAATCGACCCAGCCGTACTCGCCGGCCGGCTCAACCTCACACGACAGGTGCAGCAGGAAATCCCGGTCGTCGTCGGTGTCATCGGACTTGATGCCCAGCTCATCCCGCAACTCACCGGCCAGCAGGCGGTTGTGGGGGCGCATGGCGTCGGCGACCACGATGCCGTGCAGCATCAGGTCCACGGCAACCATGGACATCGATCTGGGGGTTCGGAATACGGGGATCTTCATGCGGCCGCCATTGTATGGGTCGAAGATGGCCGGATCACGACGAGCCTTTCGGGTGTCAGCCGCTGCAGAGGGGGAGTCAGCGGCCCGGCAGTGCGGGGTCAGGGGAGTGTCCCCGCGCCATAAGGTTGCCCCAAGCCGCTCTCAGATCCTGAGATGAACTGCAGAACCTGGCTCTGCAGCCCGGCTGGAATAGATCGAGGAATAATTTGCAGTCCGAATTGTTGTTCGACTGCAGTGCCGAGCTTACCTCGGCACCCTCGCCTCAGCCGCTGGCCGCTTGCTGATCAGCGCCTGCAGCACTGCCTTCTCCTGCGATCGACGGCGAGGCTTCACCGGCCGGCTGGGCAAGTCATTGCCCCTCGCCGCGATCCATCGCTCCACCCACATCTTGCCCTGGCGGTAGGAGCCGGCCTTGAACCAGAAGGACCGGCCTTGCCAGTTGAGGGTGCCGGCTACCCTGCCCGCCTCCAGCTTCAGGACCGCTACGGTCTGGAAGTTGAAGCACAGGTAGCAGGTGTCGGGGTTGTCGAGCCAGTGGTATGGGGTTGGGAGCATGGCCAGAGGATGGACCAGCCGCGTCCCTCTTGGTGAGAACGCGGCCAGTACAAGGCCCTACCTCCACTCCCACTGGAACCGGAAGCCGGCCATGCCCGCCCCATTGAGCTCGGCCGTGTTGCCCAGCTCGGCCGAGTGGACCACGTCGTACAGTTCCCGCTGCACCCGAAAGCACAGCTGCGTGCCGGCAATGTAACTCAGGATGATGTCGCTATCGCTTACCCGCTCCGGCCGGTGATCGTCCAGGGTGATGCAGGGGCTCGACGCGCCGACAATCTGGACCGCGACCATTTCGCCCGTGTCCGCTGAGTAGCGCCAGAGGAATGTTCCGACAGCGTCAGTCCAGCACAAGTGCACCCGCATGTTCTGGTCGAAGGCCAGACCGATGCGGGTGATCCCCGCCCGCTGCAGCACTCCGACCCTGCTGGCCTTCCCCTGATCCTCTCGCCATACGTAGACCCAACCGTCGGCCGGAGCGTACTCGGCAGTCCAGTCATACCCTCGCAGCCCCTGCGAGGGATCATTTAGTCCGGCGCCAGCATGCTCATAGTCGATCAAAGGGCGCGCGTGGTGACGCATGCGATACGACCACAGCCCTGGATGCGGACTAACAGAGATGACAGGGATCATGGTGTGTACCGTCCGAACGAAAGGCCGAACACTAGGCTTGCCGTCTTGGCGCTTGTCTTCGCAATTTTGGGGCTAAAAGACATCCCCCATTGCCCAAACCCGGACGGGATAGCCTGACTTCCTGACTGCGCATTAAAAACCAAAGACCCTATCCCGGTTGCAAAGTTTCCCACTGCAATTGGCAAATCGACCTGATAGGTGCGCCGATAGCTGCCTACAACATAGGTAGAGAGATTCTTATAGTTCAGCGCAAGATCCGTAATGGCCGCAGCGGCAATCGTGAGATTCGCCTCCTGCAGTGTCAGGTTCCTATCACTGGTGTTGCCGGAAGTATTCAGCATGGCGACTCCAAGGCGCGCAGCAGTATTGGGCCACACGGTCGCTGTCGGCCACCCCATCGGGAACATGCTGACCGTGGTTGCCACACCATCCACGGTGATATTGGCAGTCGTGGTGGTATTGGCAACGTAGGCTCGCAACTCGTAAATCACGTCGAGGATTTCATCTGCGGCCAGGGTGATCGTGGTTGGCACTCCGCCGGTATCTTTCAACAATGCACGTGAGAACACGTTGCCTGTAGCGGCGCCCCCCATCGCCACCTCATTCAGATTGTGCCCAGACACTGACCCGGCCGCGAACTGTTTGGTGACACGCCGAAAGAGGTACGAGCCGTCGCCAGACACTCCACTGACATCAGCAGCTCCAGCGGTGTTGGATGCGCCCTTCTGATCACCCAGTGCAACATCGGTGAAGGCCGGTACGGTGTTGGAGGTTCCAAGCCGGCAATAGGCAAGCGCATCACCTGCGTTACCGCCGAGAAAATCTAGACCAACATTCGTAATCAGGTTTTCAAACCAAGGCACAGCAATGCGCCGGCTGCCAGGAATTTCACAGCCAGCGGCATCAACCTTGGCAACCTCGAACTGGTACAGGCCGCGCAGGCCAATTAGTTCACTCATGACAGACTCACTCCGATGATGATTGGAGAGACAGAAATAAATTCTGGCTCCATGGTGTTCTTTGATAGAACAGTTTTAGTTGAGGCGGAAATAATCACTGCCGAAACGGACAGGAAATCTTCTGCAGGCTGAGCGTGAGCTTTCTTAACTAACCTAGGGATGCTCTGAACAATTCCTCGGCGACAATAGCGCAAGGTTCGACGGATGACGACGATGCAGCTGAGCTTCGGGGACGCGGAACACACGGGCAAGCGGAAGAAGACGC
>NZ_JBRREH010000059.1:0-29010 GCF_056760175.1 Stenotrophomonas sp. STEN021
CCCCCCCCGCCGCGCCCGGTCGGGGGGGGGCCGCTCTCCGGGTCGCCCCCCTGCGGGGCTTGCCTTCGGCCCTACCCCGCCCGGCCCCCGTTCCCCCCCCCACTAAGGAAACACACGCGCACAAAAAAGGCGGGGATACCCGCCTTTTTTGTGCCTGATGCGAACGCCGGCTTACTCGGCGTCCACCACGCTGCCCTTGAGCGGCTCGGTGCCCAATGGCGAGGACGGATCAACCACTGTCACCGTTTCCACCGAACCATCCGGCCACACGATCTGGAAGCTGCTGCCTGGCTGCAAGGTGTTGAACGGCATGCCACTCTGCGCGCGATACACCGCCGCGGCCTGGGTGGCACCGGCACGGCGCAGGTCCGCATCGGATTTGACGCTGGTCAGCTTGACCTTGGACAGCGTTCGGTAGCGGTCTTCGTAGGTATCGATCAGCACCACGCCAACCGCACCTGCCGAATAGGCA
This sequence comes from Stenotrophomonas sp. STEN021, assembly GCF_056760175.1. Lineage (NCBI taxonomy): Bacteria > Pseudomonadati > Pseudomonadota > Gammaproteobacteria > Lysobacterales > Lysobacteraceae > Stenotrophomonas > Stenotrophomonas sp. STEN021. Next base: position 473 of record NZ_JBRREH010000059.1, read on the forward strand.
ACGAACAGCACCACCCATATCCAGAACTTCGCCCCGTGCATGAAACGACGGTAGTTCATCGCACACCTCGCTGCGCCTTGCGCAAGCTGTTGACCATTTCGTTCATCTTTTCCACACCCTGCCGCGGCACCGCAGCGTCGTAAACGAATGACTGAAAATCCTGCTGGGGATCGCGCGAACAGATCCCGCCATTGGCGCAATAGGCCACCATCAATGCACTGTTGGGCCCACACGGCAAACCGAGCTGGCAGGCAGCAACCTGCCATGCAAGCTGGCTGAACTGACTGCCGGCAACCATGCCCTTGTAGGCATCGTCGCCAGCGGCGGCGGTACCCATTGCGCCGGAAATCGCCAGGAAGGCTTCCGGGTCCTGCGAGGACTGCACCCGCTCCACCAGCTCACGCCGGTATTTGGGGCTCTCATTCAGGGGCTGCCCCATCGACAACAAGGCTGCCTCCGCTGCCAGATTACCGCCCTTGGCCGAGGCCAAGCGCTGCTGCAGCAGACGCGCGCGGCCCAGCCCATCGGCAGCGGTAAAGCCCGCACAACCCTGACGCACCTTGCCGCGTGCGGCCAGCATCGCGGAAATCGCATCCAGGTCCATGCGCTGCAATGCGGCGCTGTCCAACGCATAGCCCGCCGGGTCCATCGCGAACACACCGCAATAATCGTAGATGCGGCTCGCCATCCAGCCTGCCTCGGCATTGCCTGCATCCGCAGCGGCTTGCAGTTGCCGGGCATAGGCAAACAGATCGCTGCCATTCTCGAACGCAGCGCGCAGATCCAGCGGCAAGCCTGCCGCTACCGCGGTGGACTGCTCAGGCAGCGGCGCAGCGGCAGCCAAGGTCGGCGTGCCCAGCTCGGCAGCCGTGGCATCACCGGCCGCAGCAACCTCCGCGACATCCCCATGCAGGAGATTGCCGCTGCGAACACCCAGCGCAGTCATCAGCACTGCCGCAGGCAGCACCAATAGATACCAGGGTTTTCTGGCCAGCAACGAAAGCATGGGAGGGGGACAGCCTGCTGCGTAGTTACAGGTACGCGATTCTATCAATAGCGGCCGCCGCGGCGGATGAACCAGCCAGCTGAACGCGCAATTGGGGCCCGCCTCGTCTAGGATGCGTGCCCTGTCCCGCCGTTGCCGTACGCCGCCATGCCCTTCCTCGAATTGACCCTGCGCTGCACTGAAGCCACCCAACCCCGCTACGAGAACGCTCTCGATGACGTTGGCGCACTGGCGGTGACCATGCTCGACGCCGACGCTGATACCAGCAACGAGCGCGCGATCCTGGAACCTGGCGTGGGCGAAACCCCGCTGTGGAACGAGCTGACCCTGAGTGCGCTGTTCCCGGCCGACACCAATGCGCTGGCGCTGCTCGCTGCATTGGAATCCTTCGACCCCGGCCTGGAGTGGACCACCGCCAGCTTCCGCGCCGTCCAGGACGAAGACTGGGAACGCGCCTGGCTGGACCAGTTCCAGCCCATGCAGTTCGGCCAGCGCACCTGGATCGTGCCGTGGAACCACGAGCTGCCCGAGGCCGCGCAGGTCGCCGACGCCGCCATCGTGCGCCTGGACCCGGGCCTGGCCTTCGGCTCGGGCACCCACCCGACCACCGCGCTGTGCCTGCGCTGGCTGGACCAGCTCTCGGCCGAGGGCAAGCTGGCCGACAACACCGTGCTCGATTTCGGCTGCGGCTCGGGCATCCTCGCCCTGGCTGCGCTGAAGCTGGGCGCCGCGGCGGCCGTGGGCGTGGACAACGACCCGCAGGCGCTGATCGCCACCCACGACAACGGTGAGCGCAACGGCGTGCATATCGCCGCCTACCTGCCGGAAGACGAGCCGGTCGCCACCTATCCGGTGGTGGTCGCCAACATCCTGGCCTCGGCGCTGGACGCCCTGGCCGAACTGCTGGCCGCACGCGTCGCCGCCGGTGGGCAGATTGCCCTGTCCGGCATCCTGCACGGCCAGGAAGACGAACTGCTGGAGCGCTATGCGACCTGGTTCGACCAGCTTGAAGCCACCCAGGATGGCGACTGGATGCGCATCACCGGCGTGCGCCGTGCTTGAATGGGGCCAGTGCCTCAGCCTGCCCTGCCATGACTGACGAAACCACGCCCACCCAACCGTCCTTGGCGACCTTCCTGCAAGGTGGCGCCAACAGCGCGTCCAAGCCAGGCACGCCGGAGGGCGCGCCTGCGGCATCGGCCACCGATGACACGCAAGCCACACTGGCGCTGGATCTGCCCCTGCCTGCAGATCCAGCCGACGTGCTGCAGCCTGACCTCGAGCGGGCTGAAGTCGCACCGACTGACGCGTCGCAGCAGGAGACAGCGCAGGCCGAGCTCGTCATGCCGGAAACCACTGGCATCAGCCACAACGCCGGCAACGAGGACGCAGAACCGCCAGAAGACAGCGCGTCGCTGGTTGCAGCCGCGCCCAGCTTCGCGCGCGCGAACCGCGCGCATGCAACGCCACCCGCTGACACGCCGCGTTGGCAATGGGGCCTGGTGTTGGCATTGGCATTGCTGCTTGGCCTGCAGATCATTCTTGCCGACCGCGCCAGACTGGCCGCCGATGCAGGCACCCGCCCGCTGGTCAGCGGCCTGTGCGCTGTGCTGCGCTGCTCACTGCCGGCATGGCACGAACCCAGTGCGTTCAGCATGCTGAGCCGCGACATCCGCCCGGTTCCCGGGCAGGCCGGCGCCCTGCAGGTGCAGACCAGCTTCCGCAATGATGCCCGCTGGGCACAGGCCTGGCCGGCGTTGCGGCTGTCCCTGTCCGATGCTGACGGTCGAGTGATCGGCCGGCGCACCCTGCAGCCGGCCGAATACCTTGGCCCGGGCGCTGATCCGCTGGCGCGACTGGAGCCAGGGCAAAGCGCGCAGGTGTCGTTCCGGCTGCGCGAACCGGCCGCAGCCACGGTCGCCTTCAGCTTCGAATTTCAGTAAACACGGGACAATGGCGTGGCAGGCCGACGGCCCACGCGCTAGACTCCCTCCCCCATGCCGGGCCAACGCGTCCGGCTTTGCTGAACCCGGGAACTCTCCTTGAACGCTGCCCCCACCCGTCCTGACACCAGTCGTGGCGCTCCGAAGCCGCCGCTTCGCGAACACGTTGCCCAGTCCGTACGGCGCTACCTGCGCGATCTGGACGGCTGCGACGCCGACGACGTGTACGAGATCGTGCTGCGCGAAATGGAAATCCCGTTGTTCGTGGAAGTGCTGAACCACTGCGAAGGCAACCAGAGCCGCGCTGCAGCGTTGCTGGGCATCCACCGCGCCACCCTGCGCAAGAAGCTGAAGGAATACGGGCTGGCGTAAGCCCCGGGCAGTCTGTAGTGCCGAGCCATGCTCGGCAGAAGCGTTACCGGTAATCCCCGCCGTCGTACATTGCTGGGAAGGCCGCTTGCCGAGCATGGCTCGGCACTGCAGGCAGGCGTTCCGGCGTTACACATGCAACTCCCGGCCACGGATGTGACCGCGCGGCTACAATACGGGCCCGCTTCCGCTTCCCCCTGCCTCCCCATGTCTTCTGATCTGCTGCCCGTACGCCGGGCTCTGCTGTCCGTTTCCGACAAGACCGGCCTGATCGATCTGGCCCGCGCCCTCGCTGCCCGCAACGTCGAGCTGCTGTCCACCGGCGGCACCGCCAAGGCGATCCGCGAGGCCGGCCTGCCGGTCAAGGACGTCTCCGATGTCACCGGCTTCCCGGAAATGATGGACGGCCGGGTCAAGACCCTGCATCCGATGGTGCACGGTGGCCTGCTTGGCCGCGCCGGTACCGATGATGCGGTGATGGCCGAGCACGGCATCGCCGCGATCGATCTGCTGGTGCTGAACCTGTACCCGTTCGAATCGGTCACCGCCAAGGCCGATTGCACGCTCGCCGACGCGGTGGAGAACATCGACATCGGCGGCCCGGCGATGCTGCGCAGCGCGGCCAAGAATTTCGCCCGCGTCGCCGTGGCCACCAGCCCGGATCAGTACGACGCACTGTTGGCCGAACTGGCCAGCAACGACGGCAAGCTGTCCGCCGCCAAGCGTTTCGAACTGTCGGTGGCTGCATTCAACCGCGTCGCCCAGTACGACGCGGCGATCAGCAACTATCTGTCGGCCGTGACCGACACCAGCGCTGCGGTGCCGGTGCGCAACGAATACCCGGCACAGATGAATTCGTCCTTCATCAAGGTCATGGACCTGCGCTACGGCGAGAACCCGCACCAGAGTGGCGTGTTCTACCGCGACCTGTATCCGGTGCCGGGCACCCTGGCGACCTTCGTGCAGCTGCAGGGCAAGGAACTGAGCTACAACAACCTGGCCGACGCCGATGCCGCATGGGAATGCGTGCGCCAGTTCGATGTGCCGGCCTGCGTCATCGTCAAACACGCCAATCCGTGTGGTGTCGCAGTTGCTGCCGATGTCGGCGCGGCTTACGAGATGGCCTACAACACCGACCCGACCAGCGCCTTCGGCGGCATCCTCGCCTTCAACCGCACGCTGGACGCAGCCACCGCCAAGACCATCCTCGACCGCCAGTTCGTCGAAGTGCTGATCGCACCGGATTACGAACCGGCCGCACTGGACTACGCCACCAAGAAGGCCAATGTGCGCGTGCTGCGCATCCCGGCCGGTGACGCGCGCAACAACTACGACACCAAGCGCATCGGTTCGGGTCTGCTGATCCAGAGCGCTGACAACCGCGGCATGAGCGCCGACGAACTGAAGACCGTCACCCAGCGCGCGCCGACTGCGGCTGAAACGCGCGACCTGCTGTTCGCCTGGCGCGTGGCCAAGTACGTCAAATCCAACGCGATTGTCTACGCCAAGGACGAACGCACGATTGGCGTGGGCGCTGGCCAGATGAGCCGCGTCTACTCGGCACGCATCGCCGGCATCAAGGCGGCGGATGCAGGTCTGGTCGTGCCGGGTTCGGTGATGGCATCGGATGCGTTCTTCCCGTTCCGTGATGGCCTGGACGCTGCTGCCGAAGCTGGCATCACCGCGGTGATCCAGCCGGGTGGTTCGATGCGTGACAACGAAGTGATCGCCGCCGCCGACGAACATGGCATCGCCATGGTGTTCACCGGCGTGCGCCACTTCCGTCACTGATTCCGTCACAGAGAGCTGGCATATGGCGACCAGGGTTTTTCCGCGTCTGATTTCCCTGCTCGCCGTCGCCCTGTTGGCTTCGTGCCAGCAGGGCACGCCCGCACAGGGCGACGCTCCGGCTGCGAAGCCCAAACTCAGCTATGAGGCCGGGGTGATGGCCGTGCTGCAGGAGCGCTACGGCAGCGCCGTGCAGTTGCAGGGGCAATGGGCTCAGCAACTGAGTGATGCCAATCTTGGTCAGGCACGGCCGGTACATCGCGATATCTGCGCCGACCAGAGCATCAGCGTGCAGAGCGGCAACTACCGCATGCTGGCGATCTGCACCAGCTACGACGACGCCAGCCCGATTGAACTGGGCAGCACCGATTTCATCGTCCTGCGCCGCGCCGCCGATGACGGCGTCAGCATCGCCGCCGAACTGCTCGGCCAGGGCAGCGGCACCGGCGGCAAGCCGGGCAGCGTGACCACGCTGCAGATGGGTGCAAACGCCTGGGGCTTCCAGGTCGACGACGAACTGGTGGTGGTCGGCGCAGCAATGCGCAATCGCGCCTGGTACGTATTCGACGGCAGCAACAAACTGTCCAGCGCAGGCTGGCTGCGCAGCCATCTGGATGATCGCAATGCGATTGACTGCAATGCGTCAGGCAACTGTTCGCACGGCCGCCTGGACCTGAACTTCGATGCCGTACCCGAAGACAGCCAGCCGCAGCTGGCTTACTGGCCGCTGCGCGTGCAGGAGAAAGGCCGCGGCTGTGCTGGCGCGGTGAACAAGACCCACAGCATCGCCTACGACACCGCACAATCGCGCTACCCAATTCCTTCCACCATGCAGTTGGAGGCATGCAGCTGATGCGCAACGCCATACTCGCAGTCACCGCCGGCCTGTGTGCCGTCCTGCTCACTGGCTGTGGCAACAGCACGCTGAGCGACGCCCAGCACACCGCGCTTGCCACGCTCGGCAAGCAGCTGCCTGCCCCCTACCGCGATGGACTGATCACCGCCTCGGCGCATCGCCATGGCGACGATATCGTGTTCGTGGTGAGCTTTCCCGGCGCCAGCGTGGCCATGGCCAAGGCCAAGCCGGACGTGTTCGACGCATTGCGCCGTGACGAGGACGAAGCCATCGCCGAGCTGTGCAGGGAACCTGCACTGCAGCCGGTCTATGCCGCTGGCGGCGGCGTACGCCGGCGCTTTGTGGATGCCAGTGGCGCGACGTTCTTCGAAGTCACGCTGAAAGCCTCCCATTGCCTTCCCCATTGATGCCCCACAGGAACTGACCCCATGAAAATCCTCGTCATCGGCTCTGGCGGCCGCGAACACGCTCTTGCCTGGAAGCTGGCGCAATCACCGCGCGTAAGCGAAGTGATCGTCGCCCCCGGCAATGCTGGCAGCGCCACCGAAGGCAAGTGCCGCAATGTCGCGATCAAGGTCAACGACATCGAAGGCCTGCTGAAGCTGGCACAGGACGAAGCCGTGGGCCTGACCGTGGTTGGCCCGGAAGTACCGCTGGTGCTGGGCGTGGTGGATCGCTTCCGTGAAGCCGGCCTGCGCATCTTCGGGCCGACCGCTGCTGCCGCGCAGCTGGAAGGCAGCAAGGCCTTTGCCAAGGATTTCCTCGCCCGTCACGGCATTCCCACCGCGTACTACGCCGTGCATACGGAAGTGGACGCAGCGCTGGCCTATCTGCATGAGAAGGGCGCGCCCATCGTGATCAAGGCCGACGGGCTTGCCGCTGGCAAGGGCGTGATCGTGGCGATGACGATGGAAGAAGCCGAAGCCGCCGTGCATGACATGCTCAGCGGCAACGCCTTCGGCGATGCTGGCGCACGCGTGGTGATCGAGGAGTTCCTCGAAGGCGAGGAAGCCAGCTTCATCTCGATGGTCGATGGCCGCATCGCGTTGCCGATGGCCACCAGCCAGGACCACAAGCGTGTTGGCGATGGCGATACCGGCCCGAACACCGGCGGTATGGGCGCGTACTCGCCGGCACCGGTGGTGACGCCGGAGGTGCATGCCCGGGTGATGCGTGAAGTGGTGGAGCCGACCGTGGCCGGCATGATTGCCGATGGCGTGCCGTTCACCGGCTTCCTGTATGCCGGTTTGATGATCGATGCCGACGGCGCGCCGAAGGTGATCGAATTCAACGTGCGCTTCGGCGACCCGGAGACCCAGCCGGTGATGCTGCGCCTGCAGTCGGATCTGGTGGACCTGGTCGAAGCGGCCATTGATGGCGCGCTGGCCGGTGTGGAAGCGCAGTGGGACCCGCGTCCGTCCTTGGGTGTTGTGCTGGCCGCCAAGCCCTATCCGGAAACGCCGATCACCGGTGACGTGATCAGCGGCCTGGCTGATGTACCAGCCAGCGCCAAGGTGTTCCATGCAGGTACTGCGCTGGATGCGGACGGCAATGTGATCAGTGCCGGCGGCCGCGTGCTGTGTGTTGCTGCATTGGGTGACAGCGTGGGTGATGCGCAGAAGCATGCCTATGCAGGCGTGGCCAAGATCCACTGGGCCAATGAGTTCCACCGCAACGACATCGGCTGGCGTGCGATCGCACGCGAGCAGCAGTAGGCACTGTAGTGCCGAGCCATGCTCGGCATGGGGCTCTACCGGTAACGCCACAAAACCTACCCCTCCCCAACCCTCCCCTGCACTGCGTGCAAGGGAGGGAGCGCAAACGGTAGTGCCGAGCCATGCTCGGCAGGAGCTCTACCGGTAATGCCTCAGCCGAGCATGGCTCGGCTCTACAGTTGAAGCCTGCCCGGTTTTACCGATGCACGCTGCCAATGCTCGCCGCCGGGTAGCGCAGGCCCGCTGCGGCATCCACCGGAAACACCGCGTCTATCCTTGCCAGGTCCTGCGCACTCAACACCACCTCCAGCGCGCCCAGGTTTTCTTCCAGATACGGTAGACGCTTGGTGCCCGGAATCGGCACCAGGTCCTCGCCCTGCGCCAGCACCCAGGCCAAGGCCAACTGCCCCGGCGTCACGCCCTTGTCGGCGGCAATCGCATTGACCTGCTCAACCAAGGCCAGGTTGCGGGCGAAATTCTCGCCCTGGAAACGTGGCGAGTTGCGCCGGTAGTCACCGTCCTCGAAATCGGCCGGGCTGCGGATCGCACCTGTCAGGAAGCCGCGGCCCAACGGCGAGTACGGCACGAAACCAATGCCAAGCTCACGCACCGTGGCCAGCACCTCGTTCTGCTCCGGCTCGCGCGACCACAGCGAATACTCGGTCTGCAGCGCGGTGATCGGATGCACCGCATGCGCGCGACGGATCGTCTCCGGTGCTGCCTCGGACAAGCCCAGGTAACGCACCTTGCCCTGCTCGACCAGGCGCGCCATCGCACCCACGGTGTCCTCGATCGGCACCTGCGGATCAACACGGTGCTGGTAGTACAGGTCGATATGCTCCACGCCAAGCCGCTGCAGGCTGGCCTCGCAGGCAGCCTGCACATACTCCGGACGACCATCGACACCGCGCGCCTGCGGGTCTTTGGCATCCAGCCGCACGCCGAACTTGGTGGCAAGGAACACCTGCGCGCGACGGTCGGCGATTGCCTTGCCAACCAGCACTTCGTTGGTATGCGGGCCGTACATGTCGGCGGTATCCAGCAACGTCACGCCACGCTCCAGCGCGCGGTGGATCACCGCAATCGAAGCGGCATCATCACCACGGCCACCATAGAACGCACTCATGCCCATGCAGCCCAGGCCAAGCGCGGAAACAGCAGGACCATTGCGGCCCAGAACTCGGGTTTTCATTGGCTACTCCAATGGGGGGGAAAGGACGGAGCCAACTGTAGGCCCTCGCCACTATGCCGATAAAGGCGGATACTCGGCATTGACCATGAAGCCTGACTTCACAGTAGACCCAAGCCTGTTGCCGTCCCTGGCGGCCTTCGCCTGCGTGGCCAGGCACGCCAGCTTCCGCCAGGCCGCTGTCGAGCTGGCGGTGTCGCCGTCGGCCTTGTCGCAGACCATCCGCAACCTGGAACGTCGGCTCGGCACCCGCCTGCTGCAACGGACCACGCGCCGGGTCGGCCTGACCGAAGCCGGCCAGCGTCTGTTGCTGGATACCGCCCCGGCGCTGGCCCGCATCGGTGAAGCGCTGCACGCGGTGGAAGCCAACCGCGATGTCGCCACCGGCCAGCTGCGCATCACCGCGCCGCGCTTCGCCATCGAATATCTGCTCTTGCCACACCTGCCCACCTTCCATGCCGCCTACCCACAGGTAGAGGTGGAGCTGGCGATGCAGGCAGCAATGGTCGATGTGGTCGGCGAAGGTTTCGATGCCGGCATCCGTCTGGGTGAATCACTGGCTGACGGCATGATCGCGGTGCCGCTGGGGCCGCAGCTGCGCTGGACCGTGGTCGCCGCGTCAAGCTATCTGGATCGCCACGGCACGCCGCAGACGCCCGAAGCCTTGCTCGGCCACGCCTGCATCCGCCACCGCAGCAGCAGCGGCCGGGTGATGCCCTGGGAATTCAGCCGCGATGGCCGTGACTTCAGCCTCGATGTGAGCGGCCCGCTGCTGCTCAACGACAGCACGCTCGCCCTGCAGGCCGCGCGCGATGGCCTTGGCCTGTTGCAGGTATTCGAGCCCATCGCCCGCGCTGACATCGACGCTGGCCGCCTGCACAGCCTGCTCGATGCCTGGCAGCCGCCGTATGCCGGCTTCCATCTCTATTACCCATCGCGCGAACAACTGGCGCCCAAGCTGCGCGTCTTCCTCGATTTCATGCGCGCCGCCAACGTAGCTGCAACGTGACCAAGCCGCTTCAGGACGGATCGCGCTTGCCTGCATCGCGATGGCACCGCAAGCTGACAGTCCATTGACTCCGCGAGCTTCCGCTTCCGGCATGCGCCGCATCGACCGTCACCTCGGCCAACTCTGGGCCCACGAAAAAGCCAGCTACGGGCTACGCGTGTTCATCGCGCTCACCGCCGCCATTGCCTATGGCTGGTACGACGGCCATATCGAAGCCATTCCCGGCCTGTTCCTGGGCATCATCGCCAGCGCCATCGCCGAGACCGATGACAACTGGTGGGGCCGCAGCAAGTCGGTGCTGCTGTCGCTGTTGTGCTTTGCCGCTGCCGCAGCGGCAGTCATCGCGCTGTTCCCCTACCCCGTTCCCTTCATCAGCGCGTTGGCGTTGACCGCCTTCGGCCTGACCCTGCTTGGCGCATTGGGCGAACGCTACGCTTCCATCGGCCAGGCCACGGTGACGCTGGCGATCTACGCGATGATCGCGATGGACCAGCACCACAACGTCAGCCAGCAACAAGCGCTGCGCGAGGTGATCCCGCTGCTGGTCGGCGCTGCCTGGTACGGCCTGCTGTCGATCCTGTGGACGGCGATGTTCGCCAACCGCCCGGTGCGCGAACGGTTGGCGCGGCTGTTCTTCGAGCTCGGCCATTACCTGCAGCTCAAGGCCGATCTGTTCGAGCCGGTGCGGCAAGGTGATCTGGAAGCGCGGCGGCTGGCCTTGGCCGAACAGAACGTGCGCGTGGTACAGGCGCTGAACATCGCCAAGACCGCCATCCTCAGCCGCTTTGGCCGCTCCGGCCGGCCCGGCGTGCAGTCGGGCCTGTACTTCCGCCTCTACTACATGGCGCAGGATTTCCACGAACGCGCCAGCTCCTCGCACTACCCGTACGAAGCACTGGCCGACGCCTTCTTCCACAGCGACGTGCTGTACCGCTGCCGGCGCCTGCTGTCACTGCAGGGCAAGGCCTGCCAGACGCTGGGGGAGGCCATCCGCCTGCGCCAGCCGTTCGACTATGGTGAGCGCACCCGCGTCGCCGGCCAGGACCTGCAGTCCTCCCTGCAATACCTGCGCGAGCAGCGCAATCCGCGATGGACGCGGCTGCTTGGCTCGCTGCAATTGCTGGCCGCCAACCTGACCAGCATCGAGCGACAGCTATCCGAGGCTGCGCTGGCCGATACGCCACTGGAAGGCATCGACACCCGCCTGCGCGATTCCTCACCGCACACCCTGCGCGAGATGGGCACCCGCCTGCGCCAGGCACTGACGCCGGGCTCGCTGTTGTTCCGTCACGGCGTGCGCATCGCATTGGCGCTGATCGCCGGCTATGCGCTGCTGAAGCTGGTCCACCCGGAGAACGGCTACTGGATCCTGCTGACCATCGTCTTCGTCTGCCGGCCCAACTTCGGTGCCACCCGTTTGCGGCTGGTGCAACGCATCGCCGGCACCCTGCTCGGCCTGGGCGTGACCTGGGCACTGATGCAGCTGTTCCCCGGCACCGGCCTGCAGCTGCTGCTGGCCTTGGCGGCGGCCTTGCTGTTCTTCATCACCCGTACCGACCGCTATCTGCTGGCCACGGCGGCAATCACGGTGATGGCACTGCTGTGCTTCAACCTGATCGGCAACGGCTTCGTGCTGATCTGGCCGCGCTTCCTCGACACCTTGATCGGCTGCGTGATCGCCGCCATCGCCTCGCTGCTGATCCTGCCCGATTGGGAAGGCCGGCGCCTGCACAAGGTGATGGCACAGGTGATCGCCACCAGCATCGCCTACCTGGACGAAGTGCTGGGCCAGTACCGCAGCGGCATGCGCGACGACCTGCCCTACCGCATCGCCCGCCGCGACATGCACAACGCCGACGTCGCGCTGTCGGTGGCCTTGGCAAACATGCTGCGTGAGCCGGGTTATGCGCGTGGCAACCTGGATGCGGGCTTCCGCTTCCTCGCCCTGTCCAACACTTTGCTGGGCTATCTGTCGGCGCTGGGCGCGCATCGCGCGCGGGCTGAAGCGGTCAATGAGGACGCGCTGGTTGCAGAAGGGCATCGGCAGCTGCAGCAATCGCTGGCGGCGTTGGCTGACGCCTTGGGCAAACGCCAGCCAGCGCAACCGCAGGAAGATGAGATCGCGCTGGCCGATGCGCTGGAGCAGATGCCGGACGAGACCGATGAGAAGTCGCGACTGGTACGCACCCAGCTGGCCTTGATGCTGCGGCTGTTGCCGAAGCTGAGGGCGGCGGCGGAAGAGGCGATGTTACCGGCGTAGTTGCGTTTGCCCCCTCCCTTGCGCAACGCGCAGGGGAGGGTTGGGGAGGGGTGCCGTTGATTTCGCTTCTGGCTTTACCGCAAGAGCGCAAATCCGTGCAGCACAGATCGCAGATGGTTCGTAAACAGAGGCATCACCAGCTTCGCGGCTTACGCCGCTCCCACAACAGCACGACGCACCGGCATGAAGTACACCAGCAGGCCGATCGCGGAGACCATGCCACCCAGCACGCAGACGCCGGTCCAGCCATACCGCGCCCAGGCCACCGTACTCAGCACCGAGCCGCTGGCACCGCCGATGAAGTAGCAGGTCATATACGCCGAGGTGATGCGGCTGCGGGCGCTTTCATCCAACTGGTAGATCACGCTCTGGTTGTTGATATGCACCGCCTGCACGGCGATATCCAGCAACAGCACGCCCACCACCAAGGCCGCCAGCGATACCGGCGAAAATGCCAGTACCAGCCACGACAACAGCATCATCAACAATCCACCGACGGCCACCGCGCGGCCATGGCCACGATCACTCAGCTTGCCGCCGCTGCTGGCAGCCAGCGCACCGGCCGCGCCGATCAAACCAAACAAGCCGATCGTGGCGATCGAATAGCCATAGGCAGGGCCGGACAACAGGAAGGCCAGCGGCGTCCAGAAAATGCTGAAAGCGGCAAACGACAACGCTCCCAACAGCGAGCGCTGGCGCAGCAGCGGCTCGTCGCGCAGCAATACCAGCACCGAACCGATCAGGCGCGGATAAGACAACGTGGCACTGGGCTGATGTGCCGGCAGCAGCCGCGCCAACACCACGGCCAACACCAACAGCGCCGTGCAGGCCACCCAGTAGATGGTGTGCCAGGAACCCAGACCGGTCAGCACACCGGAGGCGGTACGCGCCAGCAGAATGCCCAGCAGCAAGCCGGCCATGATGGTGCCCACCACTCGGCCACGACGCTCCGGCTCGGCCAGCCCGGCCGCGTGCGCCACGATGATCTGCGCCGCCACCGCGCTCAGCCCGGACAGCGCCGTGCCGACCAGCAACTGCAGGAAGTGCGTCGCGGTCGCGCTGATCGCCAAGCCCACCGCCGCCAGCACGAACAGCACGACGATCAGCCGGCGCCGCTCCAGCCTGTCGCCCAGCGGCACGATCAGCATCAGGCCAACGGCATAGGCCAACTGCGCCACCGTCACCGCCCAGCCAGCCTGCTCGGCGCTGATCCGGAATTCCTGCGCAAGGATCTGCAGCAAGGGCTGTGCGTAATAGTTGCCGGCCACGATCAGGCCGGTGGCTGCAGCCAGCAGCAGAACCTGGGCCTGGCTCAGGGGACGGTGTTGGGATGGGGATGCGGGGGTATTCATGGGGGAGACCACGGCGGGAACCGGGCAAGTCTGAGCCGCTTCCATCAATGACGCCAATGTATTGTTTTCATCCCATCCATCTGTTTCAGTGATGGCATGTTTACCCTGCGCCAGCTTGAATTCGCCGTCGCCGTGGCCGAGGAAGGCGGCTTCACCGCTGCGGCCACCCGCTGCCACACCGTGCAATCGGCGCTGAGCCACCAGATCGCACGATTGGAAGACGCCTTCGGCACACGCCTGTTCGAGCGCAGCCATCGCCGGGTACGGCCCACCGCCGCCGGTGAGGTCTTCCTGCACAACGCCCGGCTGACCCTGCAGGCGGCCCCGCGCCTGCAGGAGGAAATGGCGCTGACCCTTGGCACGGTGCGTGGCCGCATCAACATCGGCCAGATCACCTCGCTCAATGTCGTCGATGTACCGGCATTGCTGGCAGCGTTCCGGGCCGCGCACCCGGCCGTCGAGGTACACCTGAAAGCCGGCATGAGCGATGCGTTGCTGGCCGAACTGGAACAGGGCAGCCTGGACGTCGCGCTGGTCGGCGTAGGCCCGCAGATCACCCTGCCGCCGCAGCACCGGCTGCTGCACGAGGAAGGGCTGTCGCTGGTGATGCCCACCGATCATCCGCTGGCCAACCGCACGGCAATCCCGCTGCAGGCACTGCAAGGTCTGCCCCTGGCTGCCCTGGTGCCCGGTGCCGGGGTGCGGCGCATGCTGGATGACGCCCTGCGCGAACGCGGCATCCAGGCCCAGCTGCAATACGAGGTCACCCACAGCGAACTGCAGCAGCAGCTGGTCGCCGCCGGCCTGGCGGTGGCGGTGGTGCCGGACAGCATGGCTGCGCGCATGCAGCGAACGCGTGTGCGGCCGCTGGCCGAAAATTTCCGCTTCCGTACCTGCGCGGTATGGCGGGCCGATCCAACCCCGGCTGCACGCGCACTGCTGGGCCTGTTACCCGCCAACGAGGCGTGAGAGATATCAGCAATACACGCCTGGCTTGACCAATAGCGCCATGCGGTTCTGCTAATGTGCCGCGCAGCACCTAGGAGTCACGATGTCCGGCCACAATCAGTTCGCCCTGCTCAAGCAGCGCCGTTTCCTGCCGTTCTTCATTGTCCAGGCGCTGGGTGCGTTCAACGACAACATCTATCGCCAGGCGATCATCGGCCTGCTGTTCTATCTGGGCGTCAGCAGCGAAGAACGGACGCTGTACACCAATCTTGCACCGGCGCTGTTCATCCTGCCCTACTTCCTGTTCTCGGCGCTGGCCGGGCAGATCGCCGAGAAGCTGGAAAAACAGAAGCTCATCGTCATCACCACCACCATGGAAATCGTGGTGATGTCGCTGGCGGCGGTCGGCTTTCTCACCCAGAACATGCCGGTGCTATTGATTGCACTGTTCTGTACCGGCCTGCAATCGACACTGTTCGGCCCTGTCAAATACTCGGTACTGCCGTCCATCCTCAAGCCCGAGGAACTGACCGGCGGCAACGGCCTGGTCGAAATGGGCACCTCCATTTCCATCCTCACCGGCATGATCTCTGGCGGCATGATCTTCGCGCTGGCCGGTGCCCATGGGCCCATCGTCGCTGCCGTGGCCATCATCGCACTGGCAATGATCGGCAACTTCACCGCGCGCATGATTCCGCGTCTGGACGCCGGTGCGCCGGAACTGAAGATCAACTGGAACCCGATCAGCGAATCGCTGGTGGTGCTGCGCCTGGCCAAGAAGCAGAAGGCGGTACGCAACGCCATCCTCGGCGTGTCCTGGTTCTGGTTCTTCGGCACCGTGCTCACCTCGCAGCTGCCGACCTATGCGGTGGTGAATCTGGGCGGCGACGAGGTGTTGTACATCTTCGCGCTGGCGCTGTTCTCGCTGGGCACCGGCGTCGGCTCGCTGCTATGCGAGAAGCTGTCCGGGCGCATCGTCGAAATCGGCCTGGTGCCGCTGGGCGCGTTCGGCATGAGTGCGTTCCTGCTGGATCTGTATTTCGCCCGCACCGGCGCGGTGACCGTTACCGGGCTGGATGTTGCCGGCTTCATCCAGCAGCCCGGCAGCTGGCGCATCATCATCGACCTGCTTGGCATCGGCCTGTTCACCGGCTTCTTCGTGGTGCCCTTGTTCGCACTGATCCAGAGCCGCACACCGAAGTCGGAAATGTCGCGGGTGTTCGCCGCGCTCAATATCCAGAACTCCGGCTTCATCGTGCTGGCCGCGGTGCTCGGCCTGGTCACACAGAGCGTGTTCAAGTGGAGCATCCCGCAGCTGTTCCTGGCATTGGCCATCGCCAATATCGTGGTCGCGGTCTACATCTTCAGCATCGTGCCCGAGTTCCTGATGCGCTTCCTCAGCTGGGTGATGGTGCGCACCCTGTACCGGCTGCGGGTCAAGGGCGTTGAAGACAATGTGCCCGATGAAGGTGCCGCGCTGATCGTCTGCAACCACGTCAGCTACATGGATGCGCTGATCCTGTCAGCGGTGATCCCGCGCCCGGCGCGCTTCGTCATGTATTACCGGATATTCAACGTGCCGGTGATGCGCTGGATCTTCAAGACCGCCAAGGCCATCCCGATCGCCAGCCCCAAGGAAGATGCCGCGCTGATGCAGCGTGCCTTCGACGAAGTCGATGCGGCGCTGGCCGAAGGCGAGCTGGTCTGCATCTTCCCCGAGGGCGCCTTGACCAAGGACGGCGAGATTGCCGCCTTCAAATCCGGGGTGGAGAAGATCCTGGCCCGGCGCCCGGTGCCGGTGGTGCCGATGGCGCTGAAGGGCATGTGGTCCAGCATGTGGAGCCGCCGCGATAGCCGGCTGGGGCAGATGCGGGTGCCACGTCGCTTCCGCGCGCACATCGAGGTTGTCGCCGGGCCGCCGGTAGACGGCGCCCACACCGATGCCCAGCAACTCGAAATGCTGGTCCGCAAGTTGCGCGGTGACGAGGCCTGAGTAGGGGAACCACTTTCCAGAAATAGGACAAGTGGCTAGGCTAGCGTCCTATGTGTCTGCCGGGGACCGCGGCACAGCCAAGGAGCAAGGGGATATATGGACAACGCCACGCCAACACTGCCAGCCGTACCACCTGCGCCGCCAATCGCGCCGCAGCAGGTACACCATTACTACCATCCGCAGAAATCCGGCGGGATAGCAGCGTTGCTGGAAGTGCTGCCGGGGCTTTTCCAGGTTTTCGGCATTGGCCATCTGTACGCAGGCAACGTCGCCACCGGGCTGATCATCATGTTCGGCTACTGGGCAGTTGCCTTCGTCAACTTCCTGCTGTGCTTTGTCTTCATCGGCTTCATCACCTGGCCCCTATGCTGGGTCGCCACAATGATCATCTCGCCGCTGACTGCGGCGAATGCCTGCAAGTCACGCTAGTTTCCTCTTCTCCCTCCAAAGGACTTCCCAATGAATGACGTTGCGCCGCAGAGCACAAGCACGCCGAACTACCTGGTCTGGTCGATCGTGGTCACCGTATTGAACTTCCTGGTCTGCTGTCTGGCGTGCTGGAACTTCCCCGGCATCGTCACCGGCATTGTCGGCATCGTGTTCGCCTCCAAGGTCAACTCCAGACTTGCCGTCGGTGATATCGCCGGTGCCCAGGCCGCCTCCCGCAACGCCAAGATCTGGACCTGGGTAACCACCGGCTTCCTGATCCTGGGCGTGCTGATTGCCGTGGCCTCGCTGATCTGGCTTGGCACCGACGGTTACATGGACAAGGTCAACGAATTGCGCCAGCAGATCGAAGCGGCCGGGTGATAGCTGCACGGCCCTGGTTGCTGATCGCCACGCTCCCGGCCACGCTTGTGGCCGGGGCGGGCATCTGGGCGCTACGTACATTTGATCCCAACCTGCCGGGCAACCCGTTCCCGCCCTGCATGTTCCTGCTGGTGACCGGTCACTACTGTGCAGGCTGCGGCCTGACCCGGATGCTGCATGCACTGGTGCATGGTGACTTGGCCACCGCCATCCACATGAACGTACTGGGCATGCTGCTATTGCTGGCAACGCCCTTCACCGCGGCCTGGCTTGCAGGCTGGAAGCCAGCGTTCCTGCGCCCCATGGCCAGGTTGATGAGCTCGGCCTGGTTCTGGGGCGTGCTGTTCATCGGCTTCTGGATCACCCGCAACCTGCCTTGGTATCCATTCAATCTACTCGCGCCAGGTTGAAAGCCGGACGCGGTAAACGCGTAGCCCGGGTAAGCGCAACGCACCCCGGGGAGCAAATATCCAGTCTTAAATCAGGTTGTCGGTGAAGTGTCCCGAGTGCGCTGCGCTTACCCGGGCTATGGCCGCATCCAGACTGGCGGATGGCTCAGCCTACCCAGCCGGCAATCACCAGCAGCGCCAGCAAGGCCATCCACAGCAGCAACATGCGCCAGACCAGGCTCATCGCATCGCGCAGTTCCGGGTAGCGTTCGTCTGCCGGCACCTGCCCGGCCAGCCGCGCTTCCTCAGCCTCCTCGACCAGCTCGGCACCAACGCTGGCGCGTGCGGCCTCAGCCAGAAAACCAAGCTGCAGCGCCCAGCGGTTGCCCGCGGCGCGACGCCAGGCCGAAAACACCGTGTCGAAATTGCCCACCAAGGCCATCGACAAGGTCATCAGCTGCGCCACCGGCCACTCCAGCACGGCCAGCAACGTATCACCGGCACGTCGCTCTTCAGTGGACAGCAGCTGTGACTGCAGACCTTGCGAGGACTGCGCCAGCAGCCGGTACAACACCGCGCCCATCGGCCCCAGCAGCAGGAACCAGAACAGCGGTGCGAACCAACGCCGCAGTGCATTGATCGCAGTCGCCTCGACCAGACCCACCGCATCCTCGCGCATGCTGCCGCCTGCGGCCTGCAAGCGGGATGCCGCCATTGCGGCCGCAGCCCCGTCTTCGGCATCAATCACTGCTTCGACATCGCGATCCAGATCGCGCGGCCCCCAGCACAGCGCCAGCACCGCAACGCCAAACAACAACGCTGGCAGACCGAACAGACGATCGGCCAGGGCCCATTGCAGCAAGCCGATCAACACTACGCAGGGCGCAATCAGCAGCAACACGCTGTAGCGCGCAGCCGATTCACCCAGTTGCGCACGCAGCCAACCCAGGCAACGCCCAAACCAACGCCAATCGCGCAATGTGGCCAGCAGCGTGGGGGCCAGATGGCCGAGCACCAGTGCGGCGATTACCGCTACCAAGGTTGTGAACATGCGATCCCTCCGGCCTGTGATTGTAGGCCCTGCCAGCGCAAAACAGCCCGCTGAGCGGCTTGGCAGCTCACACTCACCGGGGCTGACTCTGGTACCAGTGCTCGATCAGGGTGCGCGCAATCGACAGCCGCGGCGGCAGCAGGATGCCCTGTCCGTCGTCGTTGTTCTCACGCTGCAGCGCCGCGCCGACCTCATCGGCACTGAACCAGCGCGCGTCTTCCAGCTCACCATCCACGGTCGGCAGGTCATCGTGCGCGCTGGCACGGAAACCCACCATCAAGGCACCCGGGAATGGCCACGGCTGGGTGCCCAGGTACTGTGCCTGGATCACCCGCACCCGCGCCTCCTCGAATACTTCACGGGCCACGGTCTGCTCGAAGGTTTCACCCGGCTCCACAAACCCGGCCAGCACCGAATAGCGGCGCGCGACCCAGCTGCTTTGCCGGCCCAGCAAGAGGCGGCCATTGTTTTCGACTGCGACAATCACCGCTGGGTCCACGCGTGGATAGTGTTCGGTACGGCATTGGTCGCAATGGCCAATGAAACCGAAGCGGCCAAAGCGCACCGCTGAGCCACAGACACCGCAGAATCGATTGCGCGAATGCCAGTACGACATCCCGCGTGCATAGCAGAATACGTCGGCCACCTCGGCCGGCCAGCTCACTGCGGCCTGGCGCAGGTCCATCCGCTGCGGTGCCTTGACCGTCAGCGTCGCCGCCTCGGCGACAAACCAGGCGCGGCCGTCGCGCAGGCCAAGGAAGATCGCCGTGCCCGGGCCACCGCCCAGATCGTTGCCACTGAACAACGCCGGCTGGCGGTCATCATCGGCAAACGCGGTGCCATCGACATCCAACACCAACACCTGCGCGCTTGGCCACAGCGCAGCCAACGCATCGGCGTCGCCCCGCAGGGCATCGGCACGGTCCAGGGGCGCGCCGACAAAGGCGTGCCCGGCAAAGCGGGATTCAGAATTCAGCATCCGCCAGAGCCTGACGACAAAGCAGCACAAGCGCAACCAGCCGCAGTACGGCCGGAACGACTTAGACCGAGAAGCTGCTACCGCAGCCGCAGGTGGTGCGGGCGTTGGGGTTGCGGATCAGGAACTGGGCACCGGTCAGGCTTTCGCTGTAATCCACCTCGGCCCCCATCAGGTACTGCAGGCTCAGCGGATCAACCAGCAGGGTGACGCCTTCGGTGACCACCGCCAGATCGTCGTCGGCGCGGTTTTCATCGAACTCGAAACCGTACTGGAAGCCGGAGCAGCCGCCACCCTGGATGTAGACACGCAGGGCGAGCGCGGCGTTGCCCTCGTCCTGGATCAGCTCACGCACCTTGGAGGCAGCCGCCGGAGTGAAATTCAGCGGACGGTCCAAGGACTGGTAATCAGGCGCCGGCTGCGCGCCGGGCAGGGAAACTAAGGTGCTCATGGCGCTCAGGATGGGGGCGGCAAGCCCCTGTTTCAAGCCGCAGTGGCTTCAGCTTTCTTGGACTTCTCAGCGATTTTGGCTTCCGGCGCCGGCAATGCGGCCATCGCCGCGGTGTGCAGCAGGCGGCCGTTGAGCTGCGCACCGGCGCTCATTTCCACCACCGTGTAGTGCACGTTGCCGGTGACGCGGGCGCTGGGGGTCAATTCGATCCGCTCGCTGGCATGGACGTCGCCTTCCATGCTGCCGCTGAGCACCACCACCGCGGCACGCACTTCACCTTCGATGCGGCCGTGTTCAGCCAGGGTCAGCATGGCCTTGGCGCCTTCCTCGGCTATCACCTTGCCGATGATGCGACCTTCGACGTACAGGCTGCCGCTGAATACCACGTCGCCGCGGATTTCCACCTGGGAGCCGATCAGGGCGTCCACGGCCAGATCGGTGTCGTGCTTGGACTTGCTTTTGAACATGTTTATTCCCCTCTGCCGTTGCCGGCGAGTTTCCAATCGAATGTCTGGTTGGAGCCCCCCCCGGATCCGGACAGGGAGACTCGCACACGTTGCGGTGTGAAATCCCGGGGCAGCATCACGCTACCGTCCAGTTGCTGGAAATAACGGAAGGAATAATCCTGCCCCGGCGCGCCTTTGCGCTGGTGTAGGTCATCCCAGCTGACCGTTGTCAGCTTTCCGTCCTTCACACCCTCAACCGAGAATCGCATCTGGCCCTGGCTGATCGCACCGCGATTGAGATTCTGGGTCAGTACCACGCTGTAATGCCAGGTGCCGGCTGCTTCCGGGGAAAACTCCACCGAATGGGTGTTCAGCCCCTTGCGCTGGCTGGTGGAACCCACTAGGCGCTCATAGAAGGCAACGTCGGCACGCAGGCCGGCAATCTCCTCGTCGCGCTCACCCAATGATGTCTGCACTTCGCTGTTGGCGGCGCGACTGATCTTGTCCGATGCCTCCAGCGTGGCCTGGCGCTGGCGCAGTTCTTCCAGCTGGCTGCGCTGCTGGCTTAGCAGGGCTTCGCTCTGGCGCAGCTTCTCGCGCATGCCGCCGGCATCGGGCGAGGCATAACGTGCCGCCAGCCAGCCAACCAGCAGCAGCGACAGCAGCCATGCTGCCGCCAGAACAGCAATCGGCACCCAGCCTGGGCGCGGGGTGGCACCACCACGCGGGGTGATCTGGAAACGTGAAGAAGGTCGGTTGGTCATGGCAGGCTCCAGTGCACCCGGTAGGGCGACACCCGTGCTCGATCTGGAACGACGGGCCAGTGTAAACGACAGCAATGCACACGCGCTTGCGCGCTGATGACTGGCATTCACCGCAGGCATGCTCGATAGTTGCGATCCTGCTCACAGTCTCCGGCCGGACTACCTCCCATGACCGAAGCCCACATATTCGTCATCGGCATCCTGCTGGCCTGGCTGGCCGGCATCCGTGTCTACCTGACCGTATTCGGCGTTGGCATGGCCGGGCTGATGGGTTGGGTGGACCTTCCGCCGGCGCTGCAGGCCACCGAGTCCTGGTGGGTGCTGGGCACTTCCGGCGCCTTGGCCGTGGCCGAATTCTTCGCCGACAAGATCCCCGGCGTGGATTCGATCTGGGATCTGCTGCAGACCTTGGCGCGGGTTCCGGCCGGCGCCTTTCTCGCCGCTGCCACCCTGTCACCCAATGGCGAGCTGAGCACCGGCGTATTGGCAGCCGGTGCCGGCATCGCGCTGACCAGCCACGGCCTGAAAGCCGGCACCCGCGCCCTGCTCAACACCTCACCGGAACCTGCCAGCAACTGGATGGCCTCATTTGCCGAGGACAGCGTGGTGATCGGCACTTTGGCGCTGGCACTGGCACACCCGTGGCTGGCGCTGATCTTCGTACTCAGCGCCAGCATCATTGGCGCACTGGCGGTATGGCTGGTGTGGCGCATGCTGTGGCGCGGGCTCAAGCGCATGTTCGCCAGCACCGACGCGCCAGCTTCGGCAATGCCAGCGCCTGGCGATCGCTCGCTGCCGCCCGCTCCCTGACCACATAATTCCCCTCGATGGCCAGCAACGACACTCTCACCGCACCCAACCGCCCGCTACGTGCGGAAACCCCACCAGCCGATTACTGGCAGCGCTGGAGTGTGCGCAATGCGCCGCCCACCGAAGCCGTGCAGGCGCAGCTCAAACCCAACGCCGACGCAACTGCGGCAGCCATGGCCAGCGACGTCGGCGATGACACGCCCTACCGCGTGCTGATCGTCGAGGACAACCGCTCTCAGGCACTGTTTGCACAAAGCGTGCTGCACGGCGCCGGCATGCAGGCCTTCGTGCAGATGGACGTGGAAGGTGTGCAGCAGGCCATCAGCGAACACCGCCCGGACCTGATCCTGATGGATCTGCACATGCCCGGACTCGACGGCATGCGGCTGACCGCGATGATCCGCCAGCAGCCACACCAGCAACTGCTGCCGATCGTGTTCCTGACCGGCGAAGCCGACCCCGACCGCCAGTTCGAAGTGCTCGACTGTGGTGCCGACGATGTACTGGTCAAACCGATCCGGCCGCGCCACCTGGTCGCCGCCGTCGCCAACCGCATCCGCCGCAATCGCATGCAGGCACCGGGCAAGGCCGACGCCGGCCCGTTGATGAACAATCCCGAGACCGGCCTGCCGACCCGTCACAACGTGATGCAACAACTGCAGGCCGCCATCAGCGAGCAGCAACCAGCGGGCCTGATGTTCATCGAGATCGCCAGCGCCCTGGGGCTGCGCGAGCGCTATGGCTATGCCAGCTACGAGCGCTTGATGGTGCAGGCCGGGCAACGCCTGGCCGAGAACCTGCGCCCGCACCAGCTGGCCAGGCTCAACGACAACAGCTTCCTGCTGCTTACCCGCGGCATCGAAGAAGCGGCAGTGCCGGCGTTGGCGCAGCAGGTCCGTGATGGCCTGTCGGCGCAGCCGTTTGCACCACGCGAAGACGAATCCGTGTTCCTGCGCTGCGTGGTGGGCTACGCCAAGCTGTCGCAGGACCTGGCCGATGCCGATACCGCGCTGGAAGCGGTGGAGCGCACCGCCCTGCAGGCACGCCTGAGCAGCACCGGCATTGCTTCCTATGAGAGCAACGACGTCGCCATCAACAACGAACACCTGGCCCTGCTCGATGGCCAGATCGAACTGGCCTACCAGCCCATCGTCGCCGTCGCTGGCGGCGACACCGCGCAGTACCAGTTGCTGCTGCGCCTGCGCCAGAGCAATGGCAGCCTGCTGTCTGCCGGCCAGGTGATTCCTGCGGCCGAAGCTGCCGGACGCATCGCCGACCTTGATCAGCAGGTCGTCGAACACGCGCTGGGCCTGCTGCACCTGTACCAGTTCGCGCAGCCGCCAATGCGTCTGTTCGTGTCGCAGTCGCTGCGCTCGCTGTCGCGCAGCGCCTATGCCGAATGGCTGCTCAACGCACTGCAGGAACGCCAGGTCGCCGGCAATGGCCTGGTCATCGATGTGCGCCTGTCCGATGCATTGGTACATGCGGTAAGCCTGCAGCAGTTCTGCGCGCAGCTGATGCCAGCCGGCGTGCAGTTCTGCCTGAGCCAGTTTGAACCCGGTGCCGAGGCCAACGCATTGCTGAGCCAGCTGCCGTTGAGCTTCGTACGCATGGCCGCACGCTACGCCGAAAGCCACACCAACCAGAAGCTGCGTGACGAACTGCGCAGCACCATCGACCTTGCCCACCGCGCCAACCTGCAGATCATTGGCCAGCAGATCGAAGATCCGCAGGCCGCGGCGGCGATGTGGATGGGCGGTATCGACTTCATCCAGGGCAACGTGGTGCAACGCGCAGGCAGCGAGCTCAACTTCGACTTCCAGAACGCGGTGCTGTGAGCGCGGCTGCGTCGGGCGCTGCGCGCGGTTGGGCACTGCTGGCAGCAGGCTGCGCCGGGGCCGCGTGCGCGGCCAGCTTCATCCCCGCTGTCCCTGCTGTCGCCGCCACCGCCAGCGCTGGCGTCGCAGCGGTCGCTGCGCTGGTGGCAGCGATCAGCGCCAGCCGGCAACTGCAGCAGGCACATGCCCTGCAACTGCAGCTCGAAGAGCGGGCACTGGAAAACACCCGACTGCAGGCTGCCGCACAGGACCACAGCACGCTGCAGGAAGCACTGCTGCAGGCCAAGCAGGCCGCCGAAGCCGCCACCCTGGCCAAGGGCGAATTCCTGGCCACGATGAGCCATGAAATCCGCACGCCCTTGAACGGCATCCTGCCGATGCTGGAACTCGTCGCACAGGGCACGCTGAGCCTGGATCAGCGCAACATGCTCGATACCGCCACCGACAGTTCACGCCAGCTGTTCCGCATCGTCGACGACATCCTCGACTACTCCAAGCTGGAAGCGAACCGGCTGGAGCTTGAAATCACCACCTTCAACCTGCGCGAAACCCTGGACGGCATGTTGCGGCTGATGCAACGCGCGGCCGAGCACAAGGGTCTGCGCCTGTCGCTGCACATCGATCCAGCGGTGCGCCTGTCGGTACGCGGCGACCCGGTGCGCCTGCGGCAGATACTGGGCAACCTGTTGGTCAATGCGATCAAGTTCACCGAGCTTGGCGAAATCAGCATCCACGTAAGGCGCCTGGGCGAAACCGCGGCGCAGCACCGCCTGCGCTTTGAAGTACGTGACACCGGCATCGGCGTGGATACCAGCCAGCAACAGCGGCTGTTCAACGCCTTCACCCAGGCCGATGCATCGACTACCCGCCTGTACGGCGGCACCGGGCTGGGGCTGGCCATCTGCAAGCGCATCGTCGACCTGATGCACGGCAGCATCGGCGTGCACTCCGAGCCCCTGCGCGGCTCCACCTTCTGGTTTGAAATTCCGCTGTTGAAAGTCATCGGCGACCTGCACCAGCCCGATCACCTGCGCAAAGTGCGCCAGGTTCTGCTGGTTACCCCCGAGCCACGACTGCGTCAGCGGCTGCAGTTGATACTGCCGAACTGGGGCTACCAGCTGGTGGTCGCCAACAACCTGCAGGAAGCACTGGAGCGCCTGCGCATGCCCACCGTGTCGGGCATTTTCCATGCGGTGATTGGTGACCTGGAGCCACTGCGCAACAGCGCCCCGGCCCTGCAGCGGGCGGTCGAGCGCATGACGGACAGCCGCCCACGGCTGCTATGGCTGTATGGCGACGCTGCGGTCGCTGATGTACTGCGCGATGGTGCCACCCTGCTACCGCGTCAACTGCCCGATACCCAGCTGCGCAATGCCCTGGCCGAACCGCTGCAGCTTGCTGCCAGCCCACCTCCTGCACTCCTGCCGAGCAGCGCCTTTGCGGCTGCAACAACGCCTGTTGCGAAAGCGTCCACTTCGACAGCGACAACAATTGCAGCAACAAGCCTGCCGGCAAGCGCGCAAGGCAAGCCGGTGACACCGCCAGCCGCTGTCACCAGCAACGCCAACACAGGCGCCGACCTGAGCGGCATGCTGGTGCTGCTGGTCGAGGACAATTCGGTCAACCTGATGGTCGCGCAGAAACTGCTGAAAGTGCTCGGTGCCAGCACCGAGGCCGCTGAGAACGGCGCCATCGCCCTGGACAAGATGCATGCAAAACGCTACGACGCGGTGCTGATGGACTGCCAGATGCCGGTACTGGACGGCTTTGCCGCCACCGGCCGTTGGCGCGAACACGAAGCCAGCAGCGGCGCCAGCAGCCGCCTGCCGATCATCGCCATGACCGCCAACGCCATGGCCGGCGACCGCCAGCGCTGCCTGGACAGCGGCATGGACGAGTACCTGTCCAAACCCATCTCCCGCGCGCAACTCCTGAACTGCCTGCTGGCCTTCAAGCCGGCATCCACCGCAACTGCCGACCCGGTTACCAGCATGCCCAGCACCGACCTCTCCGCCAATGCATTGGCCGCCGCCTCCACCGCCCATACCGATGGCATCACCGCCTCGATACTGGAGCGCAGCGTGCTGGATGAATTGTTCGAGATTGCCGGGGACGAGATCAACGCCATCATCGACGTGTTCCTGGACGAGACCCCGCAACTGGTGCGGCATCTGCAGGAAGCAGCGGTGATGCCCGACCTGAAGCGACTGGGCGAGCTCGCGCACAGCCTGAAATCCTCAAGCGCCAATGTCGGCGTACTGGCCTTGTCCGAAGCCGCGCGCCGGCTAGAGCACGGCGCGCGCAGTGGCACGCTGGAGCGGCCCACCGTGATGGTGGCGCTGATCGTGGCCGAATTCTCGCGCGCACGCATGGCGCTGGCCGGCTATCAGGCCGACCAGCGCACACAGGCGCAGGAGTGATCCCGCTGCGGCGGGATCAGTCTTCCAGCTTGGTGAGCAGGTAGTTCGGCTCGCCGATGCGTTCGATCAGATCAAGCTGGGTTTCCAGCCAATCGATGTGCTCTTCCTCGGAGTCGAGGATCTTCACGAACAACTCGCGGCTGACGTAATCGCTGATCGACTCTGCATAGGCAACTGCATCGCGCAGCACCAGTGCCGCCTCGTTCTCCAGCGCCAGATCGCACTTGAGGATCTCGGTGGGGTTCTCGCCGATGCGCAGCTTGCCCAGCGCCTGGAAATTGGGCAGACCTTCGAGGAACAGAATGCGATCGGAGAGCACATCGGCGTGCTTCATCTCGTCGATCGACTCTTTGTATTCGTGTTCGGCCAGCTCATTCAAGCCCCAGTTCTTCAACATCTTGGCGTGCAGGAAGTACTGGTTGATGGCGGTCAACTCGTTGTAGAGGACCTTGTTGAGAAATTCGATGACCTTGGCGTCGCCTTTCATGGCGCTGACTCCGACTAGGGGAACGAGCGCACTTTACCGGTTGCCGGCAGACAATGAAGGAACGCGAATCGTGATCATTAGCCAACGCCGTTGGCGCTGGCCACAAGGCCTGCTCAGGCCGCCCGCAGCAGCGGCAAGGGCAGCTCGCGGGTAGCGCGCGCCTGCTCCAGCAGACCCGCCGCCATGTCCAGGCAGGAACCGCAATTGGAGCCGCAACCGGTACGCATGGTCAGCTCAGACACCGAGTCACAGCCGGCAAGCGCGGCTTCCCGGATCTGGTGATCGGTAACTCCATTGCAGATGCAAACGTACACGGCGTAACGCCCCTGAACCCGGCACGTATCGGCCGTGCCAGCATTCAATCGCAAATGCGAATGGTTGTCAATTTCGGGCATTAATCATTATTAATCTTCTTCCCGCGCCAAACGCCTGCACGCCGCGGGCGCTTGCGCGGCCGCTCGTGGCCAGCACTGCTACCCGGCATCCAGGCCTCCTGGGCGGACGCAGGCATCGCCTGCACCCCCTGGCCTGCGATACCCCGCGCCAGGGGCGCCAAGTGGCGCAGCGCGCGCGCGTAGACGCCACGCTTGAAGATGACCACATGCTCCACCGGATACCAGAAGTCGACCCAACGCCAGTGGTCGAACTCTGGGGTATCAGTCTCATCCAGCCGCACATGCGCCTCGTCACCGGTCAGGCGCAGCAGGAACCAGACCTGCTTCTGACCGATGCAGACCTGCTTTTCGGTATGGCGGATGGCCCGCGGGGGCAGCCGGTAGCGAAGCCAACCGGGGGTCGCCCCCAGGACTTCAACGTGTTCAGGCAGCAGGCCGGTTTCTTCCTGCAATTCGCGATACATGGCCTCGACCGGGGTTTCATCGGTATTCATGCCACCTTGCGGGAACTGCCAGCCATCCCGGCGCACGCGTCGTGCCCAGAACACCTGCCCGTCTTCCCGCATCAGCACTATGCCGACGTTCGGTCGATAGCCGTCCGGATCGATCACGATGCGGACTCCTAAAATTTCTACTGCCGGGGACTCTGCCATGGCTGCTGTCATGCCACAAGCACAGAAAAACCTGTTGACAAAACGTCACGACACCACCAGAATTACCGGCTCCCAAGGCTATGTAGCTCAGCCGGTTAGAGCACAGCACTCATAATGCTGGGGTCGGTGGTTCGAGTCCACCTATAGCCACCATGGGACGCAGGTTTAACCTGCACTACAGCCCCGTCGCCAAGCGGTAAGGCATCTGACTCTGACTCAGACATTCGGAGGTTCGAATCCTTCCGGGGCTGCCAAACATAAAAGGCCTGATCGAAAGATCAGGCCTTTTTTCTACTCCAGACCGCCATACCCAGGCCAATCAACAGACCGGGTGTGCGATAATCTTCACGCAGCATAGCCCCGTCGCCAAGCGGTAAGGCATCTGACTCTGACTCAGACATTCGGAGGTTCGAATCCTTCCGGGGCTGCCATTTATAAAAAAGGCCAGATCAAAAGATCTGGCCTTTTTTTGTGCCTGAAGTTCCGGGACTAGGGACTGGGGATTGGCAGGAGCAAAAGCACAAGAGCCAAAGCACCCCTCCCCTGCGCTGCGCGCAAGGGAGGGGGCAAATGCGACACCTCCCGCGCCGGATATGCATCGGACGCAAGACTTCCACCCC
>NZ_JBRREH010000060.1:0-28651 GCF_056760175.1 Stenotrophomonas sp. STEN021
CGGGTTGGAACTGAGGTAGCCGGTTTGCGGTCTGCAAACAAAAACCCGCCAGTGATGGCGGGTTTCTTGTTGGGGCGCGGCTGCTTGTAGGAGCGGCGTAAGCCGCGAAGCCGGTGCTGCTGGCGGGTCAGGGATCTTTGCCATCTGAAGATGTGCTTGCTTCGCGGCTTACGCCGCTCCTACAAAAGCGGCGCGCGGCCAACAAAAAGCCCGCCGGTAAGGGCGGGCTTTCGGTGCATCAAAGTTGCTGGGATCAGGCTTCCAGCGAGGCCAGGTCGCCCTTGCTCTCCAGCCAGCCCTTGCGGTCCGGGGCACGCTTCTTGGCCAGCAGCATGTCCATCAAGGCCGAGGTCTGCTCGCTGTCGTCGACGGTCAGTTGCACCAGGCGGCGGGTATCCGGGTGAATGGTGGATTCGCGCAGCTGCGAGGGGTTCATCTCGCCCAGGCCCTTGAAGCGGGTGACGCTGACCTGGCCACGGATCTTCTCGCGCTCGATCTTGTCCAGCAGCGAGCGCTTCTCTTCCTCGTCCAGCGCATAGAACACCTGCTTGCCCACGTCGACGCGGAACAGCGGTGGCATCGCCACGAACACGTGGCCGGCATCCACCAGCGACGGGAAGTGGCGCAGGAACAGGGCGGTCAGCAGGGTGGCGATGTGAAGGCCGTCGGAGTCGGCGTCGGCCAGGATCACCACCTTGCCGTAACGCAGGCCGGACAGGTCGTCCTTGCCGGGGTCGCAGCCAATGGCGATGGCCAGGTTATGCACTTCTTCGGAGGCCAGTACGCTGCCCGAGGCGACTTCCCAGGTGTTCAGGATCTTGCCGCGCAGCGGCAGGATGGCCTGGAAGTCCTTGTCGCGGGCCTGCTTGGCGCTGCCGCCTGCCGAGTCACCTTCCACCAGGAACAGCTCGGTGCGCGACAGGTCCTGGCTGATGCAGTCGGCCAGCTTGCCGGGCAGGGCCGGGCCCTGGGTGACCTTCTTGCGGGTGACCAGCTTTTCGGTCTTCAGGCGCGCACTGGCGCGCTCGATGGCGATCTGTGCGATTTTCTCGCCCAGCTCCACGTTCTGGTTCAGCAGCAGGCTGAAGGCGTCGTGGGCGGCGCCTTCGACAAAGCCGGCGGCCTGGCGCGAGGACAGGCGT
This sequence comes from Stenotrophomonas sp. STEN021, assembly GCF_056760175.1. Classification (NCBI taxonomy): domain Bacteria; kingdom Pseudomonadati; phylum Pseudomonadota; class Gammaproteobacteria; order Lysobacterales; family Lysobacteraceae; genus Stenotrophomonas; species Stenotrophomonas sp. STEN021. The sequence goes on from NZ_JBRREH010000060.1 coordinate 1,143, forward strand.
TCCTTGGTCTGGCCGCTGAACTGCGGGTCGGTCATCTTCAGTGACAGCACGAAGGAGACGCGGTCCCAGACATCTTCCGGGGCCAGTTTGACGCCGCGCGGCAGCAGGTTGCGGAAGTCGCAGAACTCGCGCAGCGCCTCGGTCAGGCCGGTGCGCAGGCCGTTGGCATGGGTGCCGTGCTGGGCGGTCGGGATCAGGTTGACGTAGCTTTCCTGCACCAGCTCGCCTTCCGGCAGCCAGGCCACGGCCCAGTCAACGATCTCGGTTTCCTTCTTCAGCGAACCTGCGAACAAGTCGGCCGGCAGCATTTCACGCTCGCCCAGCTCGGCCTTCAGGTAGTCGCGCAGGCCGTCTTCGTAATACCAGGTGTCGACTTCGCCGGTGGCTTCGTCGGTCAGTTTCACGGTCAGGCCCGGGCACAGCACGGCCTTGGCGCGCAGCAGGTGGCGCAATGCGCGCACGTTGAATTTGGGTGTGTCGAAATACTTGGGGTCGGCCCAGAAGCGCAGGCGGGTGCCGGTGTTCTTCTTGCCGACGCTGCCGACCACTTCCAGCGGAGTGGCGCGGTCGCCATCGCGGAAGGTGATGCGGTGCTCGCTGCCGTCGCGGCGGATGTGGATCTCCACCAGCGTGGACAGGGCGTTGACCACCGATACGCCAACGCCGTGCAGGCCGCCGGAGAAGGTGTAGTTGCGGTTGTTGAACTTGCCGCCGGCGTGCAGCCGGGTCAGGATCAGTTCGACGCCCGGGATCTTTTCTTCCGGGTGGATGTCCACCGGCATGCCGCGGCCGTCATCGCTGACCTCGCAGCTGCCATCCTTGAACAGGGTGACTTCCACGGTCTTGGCGTGGCCGGCCAGGGCCTCATCGACCGAGTTGTCGATCACTTCCTGCGCCAGATGGTTCGGGCGGGCGGTGTCGGTATACATGCCAGGACGGCGTTTGACCGGGTCCAGGCCAGAGAGGACTTCGATGTCAGCGGCGTTGTAACGGGCGTTCATGGATCTCGGTAGGGCGCAAATCGACGTGGGAGTGTGCGGTCTGGCGGCGATTTTTGCACGCAGGGCATTCAGGGCCGGGGCAGCTGCGGCAAGGTATCCTGTATGCGGTTCCAGAAAGGCCCGCCATTCCAGGCGAGGCAAGCCGAGGAGGTTTTTGGATGAAAACGTCAAAATTGCTGGTTCTGGGTGTTGTTGTCGCCGCCGTCGCCGCCGTTCCCTTTGTGATGGCGCAGAGCGCTGACAAGGGCAAGGCTGGCGAGGCCGCGCAGGCTGCGCCGGTCGACAAGGCGCAGAGCGAGGCCGAGCAGAAGGCCAAGCGCCGGGCTGCCGCCGCTGCCCAGGACAAGGCCCAGGCTGAGCAGCCGGCGCCGCGTGAAGAAGAGGAAGAGGAAGCCCGTCGCCGTCGCTGACGCGGTTTCGCCGAGTTTCAAGGACGCCCCGGCGCAGGTCGGGGCGTCTTTTTTTTAATCCGCCGCATCCAGTGCTTGGGTGTTTTGGCGACAACCTTTAAACTAGGGCTTTCCGGGAGGCAGTGAGCCGTGACCCCCCTTATTTTTGTTACCGGTGGTGTGGTGTCCTCGCTAGGCAAGGGCATTGCAGCCGCGTCCCTGGCCTCGATTCTCGAGGCGCGTGGCCTGAAGGTCACCATGATGAAACTGGATCCGTACATCAACGTCGATCCAGGCACGATGAGCCCCTTCCAGCATGGTGAGGTCTATGTCACCGACGACGGTGCCGAGACCGACCTGGATCTGGGTCACTACGAACGTTTTGTGCATAACCGCCTGAGTCGCAAGAACTCGGTGACCACCGGGCGTATCTACGAGAACGTGATCCGCAAGGAACGCCGTGGTGACTACCTGGGTGCGACCGTGCAGGTTATTCCGCACATCACCGACGAAATCCGTCGCTGCATCGACGAGGCCACTGCTGGCTTCGACGTGGCGCTGGTGGAAATCGGCGGTACCGTCGGCGACATCGAGTCGCTACCGTTCCTGGAGGCCATCCGCCAGGTGCGCACCGAGCGCGGTCCGGAGAAGGCGCTGTTCATGCACCTCACCTTGGTGCCGTACATCGGTGCCGCCGGTGAGCTGAAGACCAAGCCGACCCAGCACTCGGTCAAGGAACTGCGCTCGATCGGCATCCAGCCTGACGTGCTGCTGTGCCGTTCCGAGCAGGCGATTCCGGATTCGGAGCGCCGCAAGATTTCGCTGTTCACCAACGTTTCCGAGCGTGCCGTGATCAGCGTGCCGGACGTGGAAGTGCTGTACCGCGTGCCGATGGGCCTGCACGCACAGGGTCTGGACGAAATCGTGGTCAACCAGCTCAAGCTGGGTGACAAGGCCGGTCCGGCCGACCTGTCCGAGTGGGAAGCGGTGCTGGATGCCGCGTTGCACCCGCTGGATGAGGTCACCATCGCCGTGGTCGGCAAGTACGTCGACCATCAGGATGCGTACAAGTCGGTGGGCGAGGCGCTCAAGCACGGCGGCCTGCGCCAGCGCACCAAGGTCAACCTGAAGTGGCTGGAAGCGCAGGAACTGGAAGAATCCGGCCTGTCCGCGCTGGAAGGCGTGGACGGTATCCTGGTGCCGGGTGGCTTCGGTGATCGCGGTTTCGAAGGCAAGGTGCTGACTTCGCAGTACGCCCGTGAGCAGAAGGTGCCGTACTTCGGCATTTGCTATGGCATGCAGGCGGCAGTGGTTGATTTCGCCCGCCACGTGGCCGGTCTGGAAGGCGCCAACAGCACCGAGAACGACCGCCAGTCGCCGAATCCGGTGATCGGCCTGATCACCGAATGGCGTACCGCCACCGGTGAGGTCGAGAAGCGTGACGAGAAGTCCGATCTGGGCGGCACCATGCGCCTGGGTCTGCAGGAGCAGCGCCTGAAGCCGGGTACCCTTGCCCGCGAGCTGTACGGCAAGGACGTGGTGGCCGAGCGTCATCGCCATCGTTACGAGTTCAACAACCGTTACCGCACCCAGTTGGAAGACGCTGGTCTGGTGATTGCCGGCAAGTCGATGGACGACACGCTGGTGGAAGTGGTTGAGCTGCCGCGCGACCAGCACCCCTGGTTCCTGGCCTGCCAGGCGCACCCGGAGTTCCTGTCCACCCCGCGCGGGGGCCATCCGCTGTTCATCGGCTTCATCCGCGCCGCGCGCGAGAAGAAGGCGGGCGGCAAGCTGCTGCAGGAAGCCCGCGCCTGAAGAGGTAGTGCCGAGCCATGCTCGGCAGGGGCGCTACCCGTGGCGTGTGAATGGAGGTGAGCTTCGCTCTCCTCACCCTCATCCGCCCTTCGGGCACCTTCTCCCACAGGGAGAAGGGCAAGGCTCTCCACAAACAAGGCCCGCCCAGTGCGGGCCTTGTGCGTTTCAGCGGTCCGCGCCGCTTTCAGGCGAAAGCAACGGCCGCGCCAGCCTGCGCTTCGTTTAAACTCCCGGCTGGTATTTGTGTTTCCCGTCGATAACAGACTCTCCTGAACGAGCCTAGCCCCCAGACATGACCAACATCGCCAAGATCCACGCCCGTGAAATCCTCGACAGCCGTGGCAACCCCACGCTGGAAGCCGAAGTCACCCTGGCCGACGGCTCGTTCGGCCGCGCCGCCGTCCCGTCCGGCGCTTCGACCGGCACCAAGGAGGCCGTGGAGCTGCGCGATGGCGACAAGACCCGTTACCTGGGCAAGGGCGTGCGCAACGCCGTGGGCAACATCAACGGCACCATTGCCACCGCGCTGGCCGGTTTCAATGCCGAAGACCAGGAAGGCCTGGACCGTCGCCTGATCGATCTGGACGGCACCGAGAACAAGGGCCGCCTCGGCGCCAATGCCCTGCTCGGTGTTTCCATGGCCGTTGCCCACGCGGTCGCCGCTTCGAAGAAGCAGGCGCTGTGGCAGTACCTGGCCGCCAAGACCGGCGCCACCCCGTCGCTGCCGGTGCCGATGATGAACATCATCAACGGTGGCGCCCACGCCGATAACAACGTCGACTTCCAGGAGTTCATGGTGTTGCCGGTTGGCTTCAGCTCGTTCAGCGAATCGCTGCGCGCCGGCACCGAAATCTTCCATGCGCTGAAGTCGGTGCTGAAGGGCCACGGCCTGAGCACGGCGGTCGGCGATGAAGGCGGCTTCGCGCCGGACTTCCGCAGCAACGTCGAGGCGCTGGACACCATTCTGGAAGCCATCGGCAAGGCCGGCTACACCGCCGGTGAAGACATCCTGCTGGGCCTGGACGTCGCCTCCAGCGAGTTCTACGAGAACGGCAAGTACAACCTGGTCGGCGAGAACAAGCGCCTGACCTCCGAGCAGTTCGTCGACTTCCTGGCCGACTGGAGCGCGCAGTACCCGATCATCAGTATCGAAGACGGCCTGGCCGAGAATGACTGGGCCGGTTGGAAGCTGCTGACCCAGCGCGTCGGCAACAAGGTGCAGCTGGTCGGCGACGATCTGTTCGTCACCAACCCGAAGATCTTCGCCGAAGGCATCGAGTCGGGCACCGCCAACGCGATCCTGATCAAGGTCAACCAGATCGGCACCCTGACCGAGACCCTGGAAGCCATCGCCATGGCCGACAAGGCCGGCTATGCGGCCATCGTCTCGCACCGCTCGGGTGAAACCGAAGACACCACCATCGCCGACATCGCCGTGGCCACCACTGCCACCCAGATCAAGACCGGCTCGCTGTGCCGCAGCGATCGCGTGGCCAAGTACAACCAGCTGCTGCGCATCGAGGAAGCCCTCGGCAGCGGCGCACGTTATGCCGGCCGTGATGCGTTTGTCTCGCTCAAGCGCTGATCGTCATGCGTAATTGGCGCTGGCTGCTGCTGGTGCTGGCGGTACTGCTGGGATTGCTGCAGTACCGCTTCTGGTTTGGCCAGGGCAACTCGGGCGAAGTGATGATGCTCGAGGCGCAGGTGGCCAACCAGAAGCGTGACAACGACGGTCTGCAGCAGCGCAATGATTCCCTGGCGGCGGAGGTCCAGGACCTCAAGGATGGCGAGGCTGCCATCGAAGAGCGTGCGCGCAGCGAACTGGGCATGATCAAGCCGGGTGAGAAGTTCTACCGGGTGGTTGAAGATGCGCCAGTCGCCGCGCCGTTGGCGCCGGCGGTTCCGGCCGCAGCTGCGCATTCGCCGCCTGCAGCGTCGACGTCGGCCGGGCAGGGCAATCAGCAATCTCCGCCGGAGAACGTGCCGTGATCGTGCAGACCTGGGCGGTCGTCCCTGCGGCTGGGCGTGGCGCGCGTTTTGGCGGGCCGGTGCCCAAGCAGTACCTGCTGGCCGACGGTGAGCCGCTGCTCGCGCATGCCTTGCAGTCGCTGCTTGCGCATCCCGGTGTGGCCGGGGTGATGGTGGCCATTGCCGAAAACGATGCGGATTGGCCGGGCTGGACCTCGTTCGCCGACAAGCCGGTGCTGACCTGCGTGGGAGGAGAGACCCGCGCGGCGTCGGTTTTGGCGGGGCTCCAGGCCTTGCCGGATAGCGTGCGCGCCGATGACTTCGTGCTGGTCCACGATGCCGCGCGGCCAAATCTGGCTGCCGCCGATCTGAGCCGGTTGCTGGACGTGGGACGTGCAGATCCGGTCGGCGGCATTCTGGCCGCGCCGGTACGCGACACGCTCAAACGTGCTGGTGACGATGGCGGCATAGACCGCACCGAGCCGCGTGAGCGCCTGTGGCGTGCGCTGACCCCGCAGTTGTTCCGTCGCCATCAGCTCATCCGCGCGTTGCTTGACGCGGCCGCCGCTGGCGTTGACGTCACCGACGAGGCGATGGCGATGGAGCGGCAAGGCGTGCGCCCGCTGCTGATCGAGGGCGCCGAAAGCAATTTCAAGGTCACCACCCCGGCCGACCTGGCCCGTTTCGAATTCGAGCTGTCGCGGCGCGGCAGCTGATCCCTTGCCGGCGCGTTGGCGTCGGCTCTGCCAAGAAGTACTGCCATGAACTCTCCTGCTTCCTTCCCTCCCATCCGTATCGGCCAAGGCTATGACGTGCACGCCTTCGGTGAGGGCGACCACATCATGCTGGCCGGTGTGCGCGTGCCGCATAGTCGCGGCGTGCTGGCGCACAGTGATGGCGATGTCGCCCTGCATGCGTTGTGCGATGCCATGCTCGGCGCGCTGGCGCTGGGCGATATCGGCGTGCATTTCCCGCCCTCCGATGATCGCTGGAAGGGGGCGGACAGCAGTCGCTTCGTCACGCATTGCAATGCGTTGCTGCGCGAGCGTGGCTGGCAGGTCGGCAATGTCGACATCACCGTGATCTGCGAGCGGCCCAAGGTGGGTCCGCATGCGTTGGCCATGCGCGAGACGGTCGCGCAGCTGTTGGCGATCGATCTGGATCGGGTCAGCATCAAGGCCACCACCAGCGAGAAGCTGGGCTTCACCGGTCGCGAAGAAGGCATTGCCGCGCAGGCCATGGCCTTGTTGGTGGCCGCATGATCGCCCTGCCGTTGGCCTTTGGTGAGCCGGTACTGACTGCGGCTATCCGCAGCGTGCCGGAAGACTTCCAGGTGGATGAAATTCCGGCGTTCGAAGCGACTGGCGAAGGCGAGCACCTGCTGCTCGACATACGCAAGCGCGGCGCCAATACCGTGGCCATTGCCAAGCAGTTGGCGCAGTGGGCTGGCGTGCCGGAAATGGGCGTCAGCTATGCCGGGCAGAAGGATCGGCATGCGGTGACCACGCAGCGCTTCAGCGTGCACCTGCCCAAGCGCGTGGCGCCGGATCTGGCGCTGCTGGAGTCGGATGAGCTGCATGTGCTGGCGTCGACCTGGCACAACCGCAAGCTGCAGCGTGGCGCATTGGCGGGCAATCGCTTCAAGCTGGTGCTGCGCGGTGTGCAGGGTGACAAGGCGGCCATCGAAGAACGGCTGCAGATTGTCGCCGCACGCGGCCTGCCGAACTGGTTTGGCGAACAGCGCTTTGGCCGCGATGGCGGCAATGTGCCGGCGGCGCTGCAGATGTTTGCTGGCCGCCGGGTGCGCAAGGACCAGCGTTCGATGCTGCTGTCCGCCGCGCGTTCGGCCCTGTTCAATCGTGTGCTTGCCGCGCGCGTCGAGGCGAGTACGTGGGACACGGCGTTGGAGGGCGAGGTTTGGATGCTGGACGGCAGTCGTTCGGTGTTCGGCCCGGAGCCGATGAGCGAGGTGCTGGCCGAGCGCCTGGCGCGTTTCGATATCCATCCCAGCGCGCCGTTGTGGGGCGTTGGCGAGCTGCGCGCGACCGGTGCCGCACGGGCGCTGGAAGATCAGGCGTTGGGTGATGAGCAGGCCTTGGCGCTGCGGGCCGGGCTGGAGCAGGCCGGGCTCAAGCAGGAGCGCCGTTCGTTGCGCCTCAAGCCCATGTTGATGCAACACCAGTGGTTGGCCGATGAGGTGCTGGAAGTGTCGTTTGCCTTGCCGCCGGGCTGTTACGCCACCGCAGTGCTGCATGAACTGGGTGAAGTGACCGACGCCAGCCGCAATGAAATTGCTGGCGCGCCGACCGCTGATGCCGAGTTGTCGGGCGAAGAAAGTAGCGCTGACTAGCTGCTTGGCAACGGTGTAGCCCGGGTAAGCGCAGCGCACCCGGGAAACGGGTTCGAAACGTCACGCCCAAAGCCCCGGCTGCGCCTTGCCTGCCTGGGCTACGAGACTGCAGCAGCCGAATCGGCCATGCGAACAGACTGGCCGAGCCGGCCGCTCAGCGGTTGGCCAGCAGCACCAATACTGCGCCCGTGCCGCCTTGGGTGGGCGGCGCCGAATGAAACGCCAGCACGTCATTGCGCTGGCGCAACATGCGGTCGACCAGATTCTTCAACACTGGTGCACCGCCATCCGATTGCAGGCCCTTGCCGTGGATGATGCGCACGCAGCCGTGTTCATGTGCGCGCGCTTCCAGCAGGAATTGCCGCAGCAGGTTCTCGGCCTGGGCAGCGGTGGCGCCGTGCAGGTCCAGCTCGTCCTGTACTGAATACTGGCCGCGTTTGAGCCGTTGGAACATCTGTGGCGGCAGGTTGTCGCGCCGGTAGCTGGCGGTGTCGCCGGCTTCCAGCGGTTTGCTGGAACGCAACAGGCGGGCGAATTCGCCCAAGGCCGCGGATTCATCCTGTTCGGCCATGCGCGCGCGCGGCTTGGGCCGTGGTTTGCCCGTCGCCGGTGCTTCCACCTGGCGCATCGGCGTCACTTCGCCAATGGCCGAGCGGAACAGTGCGGCATCATCTTCTTCATCTGGGTACGACATTCGTACAGCGTAACGTGCGCGCGGTCGCAGGCAAGTCCCGCGACGGTGGGAAGTGCCGCGGCGCATTCCGGTATCATGGCCGCTCAGGTCGGTCCGTCACGGTGATGTACTAACCGGAGGTTCCGGCGATTGCGGCGCTGAGTGGGAGCGTCGCGTGTTGATCCAGTAACCCAGGCCTTTAATGCGCGTACTTGTATCAAATGACGATGGTGTGGACGCCCCCGGCATAAAGATGTTGGCCGAGGAGCTTCGCAACGCCGGACACGAAGTCACCGTGGTGGCGCCGGACCGCGATCGTTCCGGTGCTTCCAACTCACTTACGCTGGATCAGCCGGTGCGTTTGCGCCGGATTGACCATTACACCTGTGCGGTGGCGGGTACGCCGACCGACTGTGTGCATCTGGCGCTGACCGGCATGCTTGAATTCGATCCTGACATAGTGGTGTCGGGTATCAACAATGCCGCCAACCTCGGCGATGACGTGATCTATTCGGGCACGGTATCGGCGGCGATGGAAGGGCGCCACCTCGGCCTGCCCTCGGTGGCGGTATCGCTGGTCACGCACAAGCACGAAGCCAAGAATTTCGTTACTGCCGCACGCGCTGCGGTGGAGATCGTGTCTCGCTTGATCGCTGATCCATTGCCGGCCGACACCATTCTCAACGTCAACGTGCCGGACCTGCCTTGGGACGAGATCCGCGGCTTCGAGGTCACCCGGCTGGGCAACCGTCATCGTGCCGAGGCCTGTGTGCCGGCGACCGATCCGCGCGGCAATACCGTGTACTGGATCGGCCCGGCCGGCAGCGAGCAGGACGCTGGCCCTGGCACCGACTTCCATGCGGTACGCACCGGGCATATTTCGATTACCCCGATCCAGGTGGACCTGACCCGCTATTCGGCGCTGGAAAAGGTCGCCAGTTGGGTCGGTGGGCTGACCGAAACGCTGGGGAAGCCTGAATGACGCCGCGCCTGCGCCTGCAGCCGGAGGCCGTGGGTATCGGCATGACCTCGCAGCGGGTGCGCGACCGGCTGGTGGATCGCCTGCGTGAAGTGGGCATCGCCGACGAGGCCACACTCAATGCTGTGCGCGTGGTGCCGCGGCATCTGTTCATCGATGAGGCGCTGGCATCACGTGCTTACGAAGACACTGCGCTGCCGATCGGCCATGGCCAGACCATCTCCCAGCCCTGGGTCGTGGCGCGGATGACCGAGGTGGTGCTGGCTGTCGCACCGAAGAAGGTGCTGGAAGTCGGTACCGGCTCGGGTTACCAGGCTGCCATCCTTGGCGCGTTGGGCCTTGAGGTTTTCACCGTCGAGCGCATCGGTGACCTGCTGCGGCAGGCGCGCAAGCGCTTCCGCCACCTGGGCATGAATATCCGCACCAAGCATGACGACGGCCGCATCGGTTGGCCGGAGCACGGTCCGTACGATGCCATCGTGGTGACGGCCGCCGCGCCGGCGCTGGTGGATGCATTGATTGATCAATTGGCAGTCGGTGGCCGACTGGTGGCCCCGGTTGGTGGGCCGGGTGGACAGGTGCTGTTGCAGCTGACCCGACAGGCTGATGGCACCATTACCCAGGAAGAGCTGGCACCGGTGAGCTTCGTGCCGTTGTTGCCGGGTATGTTGGACTGAGAACAGGATTACTCGCTGAATGAAGATTTTCGGGCCGTTGTACGACCGCGCCATGGTCTGGGCCGCCAATGAGCGCGCGCCTACCTATTTGACCGTACTGAGTTTCATCGAGGCCATCATCTTCCCGGTGATGCCGGAAGTGATGCTGATGCCGATGTGCGTGGCGCAGCCCCGCAAGGGCTGGCGCTTCGCGACGCTGAGCCTGGCTGGCTCCATGGTCGGCGCAATGGTGGGTTACGCGCTGGGGCATTACGCCTTCGAGGTGCTCAAGCCGGTGTTCGAGGCGATGGGCATGCTGCCGGCAATCGAAAGTGGCATTGCCACCCTGCAGGCCAAGATGGCGGAGTCGCCGTGGGCGGTGTTCACCTTCCTGGTGCTGGGTGGTTTCATGCCGATCCCGATGAAGGTCTTCACATGGGCCTCGGGTATCGTCGGCGTGCCGTTGCCGCAGTATGTGCTGAGCATGCTGGTTGGCCGTGGCAAGCGGGTGTATTTGTTGGCGGCTGTGATCCGCTTCGGCGGCGCACAGGCGGCTGAACGGTTGCGGCGCTGGATTGAACCACTGGGCTGGATTGCCACCGTATTGGTGGTTGGCCTGGTGGCGTGGCTGGTCTGGAGGGCAAAATTCGCATGAATGCATTGATGTTGGGCAAGGGTTCAAGCAGGGCGCTGGCGGTGCTGGCCGTGGTTTCGTTGGCAGCGTGCGGCACTGCCACGGTGGTGAAGCCTTCGAGCGGAAGCTCGGGCTCGTCTGCATCCACCACGCCGCGCACCTCGGTGGCCAAGCCTGGGCAGACGGCGGTAGTGCGTCGTGGCGATACCTTGTTCGGTATTGCCCGGATCAACAACATCACCCCGCGTGATCTGGCCGCTTGGAATGGCTTGTCCGAGCCGTATACGATCTATCCGGGGCAGGCCCTGCGCCTGTATCCGGGCGGTGCGGCGTCCACTCGGCCGGCAAGCGGTGGTTCGACGACTGCTGCCACCCGGCCTGTAACGCCGCCGCCTGCGGCGACGCCTACACCGGTCAATAGCGGTATTGCCTGGCGTTGGCCGGCCGATGGCGCCCTGGTCGGTCGTTTCGTCGCCGGTGAGGCTACCAAGCAGGGTGTGGATATCGCCGGCAGCAGCGGTCAGGCGGTACGTGCTGCCGGTCCGGGTGTGGTGGTGTATTCCGGTGCCGGTCTGGTTGGCTACGGCGAGCTGATCATCATCAAGCACAACGACCAGTGGCTGTCGGCCTATGGGCACAACCGCAAGCGTCTGGTCAACGAAGGGCAGAACGTGAAGGCTGGTGATCAGATCGCCGAGATGGGCCGTACTGGCACCTCACGCGACATGCTGCACTTCGAGATCCGCTATAACGGCAAGCCGGTCGACCCGCTGGTCTACCTGCCGCAGAAGTAAGTGCCTGTTGCAATCAGTCCGTAGTGCCGAGCCATGCTCGGCAGCGGCTTCCCTGACGGTGTGTCAGTGCGCACCGAACTTGTGGGGGCGGCGTGAGCCGCGAAGCTGATGAACTATCCGATGCACTGTCCGTAAAGCCCCTGCCGAGCATGGCTCGGCACTACAGGGGGGCATTTGGCCTTGCGGGCATGGGCTGCGAATCAGATGTGGTTGGAATTGCAGGCATGCCTGCGGTCTGATTGACCGTCTGCTTCGCGGCTTGCGCCGCTCCTGCAAGAATCAGCCCTGGCGATGCCCCTGCGCAGCGTAGCTGCGCTTTACGGGGTGCTTTCCAGAATGATGGCCATCACCACGCGGCGGTTTTCGCCGGCCAGCACGTTGTAGGTGCGCGCGGCCGACGCGTTGTTCATCACCTCGATGCCGATACCACGGGTCAGGCAGGCTGCCATGATCGCCGCCGGCGGGAAAACCTGTTTCTCACCCGTGCCAAGGATCACTAGCGCCGGATTCAGTTCCAGTGCTGCGTCCAGGTCTTCGGCGCGTAGCTCGGCCACCGACGCAACCGGCCAGTCTTCAATCAGGTTGTTCGGTGCAAGGATGAAGCTGCGGCTCAGCGCGCGGTCGTTCACCTGCGCGTGGCGGCCGTCGGCCGAGCGCAGGGAATAGATGTAATCAGGAAGCTCGCGGCTGAACTGCATGGGTACTCCTCGCCGATCAGCCGCGCGGCAGCACGATCTGGCGCTTTTCCTTGGCCGGGCGGTACAGCACGGCGACGTGGCCGATGCGCTGCACCAGGGCGGCACCGCTGGCCTGGATCAGCTCGTCGATCAAGGTGTCGCGGGCTTCGCGGTCTTCCGCAGCAACCTTGACCTTGACCAGTTCATGGCGTTCCAGCACTTCGTCCAGCTCGGCCAAAAAGGCCGGAGTGACCCCTTTGCCACCGATCTGCAACAGTGCTTTCAGGTCATGCGCAGTGCCGCGCAGGAATCGGTTCTGGGCCGAGGTCAGGACGATGGACATGCAGGACTACAGGTAATCAAGGGGGTTCAGGGTATCATGACCACCCCTGTGAGCCCCATTGCCAATGCCTTCCCGTAGCAAAAGTAGCCAGCGCTGGCTGAAAGAACACTTCTCCGATCCTTTTGTGAAAAAGGCCCAGAAGGAGGGCATGCGCTCGCGCGCGGCCTACAAACTGGAGGAGCTGCTGGAGCGTGACCGCCTGCTGAAGCCGCATATGGTGGTGGTCGATCTGGGCGCCGCGCCGGGTGGCTGGTCGCAGCAGGTGCGCAGGCAGATGGGCGACACCGGCCGCGTATTGGCGCTGGATATCCTGGAGATGCCGCCCTTGGCTGGCGTGGAGTTCCTTCACGGGGACTTCAGGGAAGAAACGGTCCTATCGCAGTTCGAAGCCATGGTAGGTGACCAGCCGGTAGACCTTGTGCTGTCGGATATGGCCCCCAATAAGAGTGGTATGGATGCGGTTGACCAGCCGCGGATGATGCACTTGGCGGAGTTGGCGATGGATTTTGCCGACAACCATCTCAAGCCGGGTGGGGCGTTCCTGATCAAGTTGTTCCAGGGCGTTGGCTTTGACGACTACGTGCGTGAATTGCGCCGTCGTTATGAAAAAGTCGCCATTCGCAAGCCGGATGCTTCGCGCAAGCGTTCACCTGAGGTTTATGCCCTTGGGCAGGGCAAGCGCACCCAGATAAAGTAAGCTCAGCCATACGACTTTTCAGTATTTAGTATCTAGAGGGACACCGGAGCCGATGAGGATGAACGACCTGACCAAGAACCTCCTGTTGTGGGTGGTTGTCGCCGTCGTGCTGATGGTGGTGTTCCAGAGCTTTGCCCCGCGCAGCGGCGCGGCGGCCGCTGGTGATGCCCGCAATTACACGCAGTTCCTGCAGGAAGTGGATGCGGGCCGGATCAAGTCGGTTGAATACACCGACAAGACCACGCTGACCACCAACCACCTGCGCTTCAAGCGCTCTGACGGTTCCGACGGTGCACTGTACGCGCCGGCCGACCCGAAGCTGCTGGACCAGCTGTATTCCAAGAATGTTGAAGTTGCCCGTCAGGAACCGGCCGGCCCGAGTTTCTGGGGCATCGTGCTGCAGTTCCTGCCGATACTGCTGCTGATCGGTTTCTGGATCTTCATGATGCGGCAGATGCAGGGTGGCGGTGGCGGTGCCAAGGGCGCGATGTCCTTTGGCAAATCACGCGCCAAGCTGCAGGGCGAAGACCAGATCAAGGTCACCTTTGCCGACGTTGCTGGCTGCGACGAAGCCAAGGAAGAAGTCGGCGAGTTGGTCGAGTTCCTGCGCGATCCGTCCAGGTTCACCAAGCTGGGCGGCAAGATCCCGCGCGGCGTGCTGATGGTCGGTCCGCCGGGTACCGGCAAGACCTTGCTGGCCCGTGCCATTGCAGGCGAGGCCAAGGTGCCGTTCTTCGCGATCTCCGGTTCGGACTTCGTCGAGATGTTCGTCGGCGTCGGCGCCAGCCGTGTGCGCGACATGTTCGAGCAGGCCAAGAAGCATGCGCCGTGCATCATCTTCATCGACGAAATCGATGCCGTGGGCCGTCACCGCGGCTCGGGCACCGGCGGTGGTCACGATGAGCGCGAGCAGACCCTGAACCAGATGCTGGTCGAGATGGATGGCTTTGAGGGCGGTGAAGGCGTGATCGTCATCGCTGCCACCAACCGTCCCGACGTACTCGACAAGGCGCTGCTGCGTCCGGGCCGTTTTGACCGTCAGGTCATGGTCGGCCTGCCGGACATCAAGGGCCGCGAGCAGATCCTGCGCGTGCACCTGCGCAAGGTGCCGGCCGCTGATGACGTGCGTCCGGAAGTGCTGGCGCGCGGTACCCCGGGCTTCTCCGGCGCCGATCTGGCCAATCTGATCAATGAAGGCGCCCTGTTTGCGGCTCGTCGCAACAAGCAGGAAGTCGACATGAAGGACTTCGAGGACGCCAAGGACAAGATCTACATGGGTCCTGAGCGTCGCAGCATGGTGATGCGTGAGGAAGAGCGTCGCAATACCGCTTATCACGAGTCCGGCCACGCCGTTGTCGCCATGTCGCTGCCCAAGGCCGACCCGGTGCACAAGGTCACCATCATGCCGCGCGGTTGGGCCCTGGGTCTGACCTGGCAGCTGCCGGAGCACGACCACATCAGCAAGTACAAGGAGCGCATGCTGGAAGAGTTGGCGATCCTGTTCGGTGGCCGCATCGCCGAGGAGATCTTCGTCGGTGAGATGTCGACCGGTGCCTCCAACGACTTCGAGCGTGCCACCAAGCTGGCCCGTGCCATGGTCACAAAGTACGGCATGTCCGATGTGCTGGGCATCATGGTCTACGCCGACGAAGAAGGCGGCTATGGCATGCACAGCAAGACCATTTCCGAGGCCACCCAGCAGAAGGTGGACGCGGAGATCCGTCGCATCCTCGACGAGCAGTACAACGTTGCCTACAAGATCCTGGACGAGAAGCGCCAGATCGTCGAGGCAATGACTGCTGCGTTGCTGGACTGGGAAACCATCGATGCCGACCAGGTCAAGGCGATCATGGAAGGCCGCAAGCCGTCGCCGCCTGCAGGTTGGGTGGACAAGGGTGGCAACAACGACCGCGCCGACGACGGCAAGGGTGGCGATGCCCCGCAGCCGGTGGCGCCGATCACCGATCCTGCCGGCCAGCATTGAGCCAGCAGCATCAATAAAAACGGGCCGGTTTTCCGGCCCGTTTTTTTATGCGCCAGCCGTCGTGCTGGGCGAGAATAGCGGCACTTTGGTTTCCCCTGGTTATGCCCCATGAATGATTCCACGCCGCCGCCCAAGGCCCCCTCGGCCAACGTGCCGGAGATGATCATCGCCACCGTGGCAGGTGTCGGTTTCGGGGTGAAGACCAACAACTTCCTCGCCGGTATCTTCATCGGCGTGGTGCTGGGTGTGATCCTGAGCCTGATCGGCAGCCGTATCCGCGCCCGCAACAAGGATTGAGCGCCGGTGCTGCACCGCCATGAGTCGGTTGAGAGTGTGTCGCCGGCTTCGCTGGCGCGCCGCTGTGGTGGCTTAAACTAGGCGCTGTTGCAGTCCGCCGGAGCGCCCATGTTTGATGTTTTCCCAACCCTTGAATGTGGCGACCGCACGCTGCGGCTGGATCGGCCGCAGGTGATGGGCATCGTCAACGTCACCCCGGATTCGTTTTCCGATGGCGGCCAGCATGCAGACACTGCCGCTGCTGTCGCGCATGCCTTGGCGCTGGTCGAGCAGGGGGCGGATCTGCTGGACATCGGTGGTGAATCCACCCGTCCGGGTGCAAGCCCGGTGTCGGTGCAGGAGGAGATTGACCGCGTCGTGCCGGTAATCGAGGCTTTGCTTTCACAGGTCGCCGTGCCGCTGAGCGTGGATACCTTCAAGCCGGAAGTGATGCGCGCCGCGCTGGCGGCAGGTGCCCACATGATCAATGACGTGCAGGCATTGCGGCAGCCGGGTGCGCTGGACGTAGTGGCTGCATCCCGAGCCGCGGTTGTGCTGATGCACGCTGAGGGTGGCCCCTACGATGCAGGCACCAGCCACGCCTATGTCGATATAGCCGGCGATGTGCAGCGCTTCCTCGCCGAACGTATTTTCTCCGCGGAAATGGCCGGTATCGGACGCAAACGTCTTCTGCTGGATCCGGGCTACGGATTCAACAAGGACACCGCGCAGAACTTTGCCTTGCTGGCCGCACAGGATCGCTTGAATGATCTGGGCGCGCCGGTGCTGGCAGGCTTCTCGCGCAAGCGCTGCATTGGTGATGTCACCGGGCGGGCGGTGGCTGCCGAGCGCATGGCCGGTTCGCTGGCCGCGCACCTGCTGGCGGTGCAGAAGGGCGCGATGATGGTGCGTGTGCACGACGTGGCCGCCACCGTTGACGCGCTCAAGGTGCTGGCTGCGTTCGATGCAGTGCCCGCGCCACGCGCCGACAGGCCTGCAATGCCGCGTTGGCCGGACGAGGATTGATGGGCATCGATCAGCGCCCCTTGGCCATCGCCCTGATGGGCCCGACCGCCTCGGGCAAGACGGCCGCTGCCATCGCGCTGGCGAAAGCCTATGACGGTGAAATCGTCAGCGTTGATTCGGCGCTGGTCTACCGTGGCCTGGACATTGGTGCGGCCAAACCGGACGCCGCCGAGCAGGACGGCATCCGCCATCACCTGCTGGATCTGCGCGACCCATGGCAGACCTATTCGGCGGCAGAGTTCTCCGCTGACGCGACCGCGGCGGTGCGTGACATCGTTGCGCGCGGCAAATTGCCTATTCTGGCTGGTGGTACCGGC
The DNA here is from genome assembly GCF_056760175.1 of Stenotrophomonas sp. STEN021. NCBI lineage: Bacteria > Pseudomonadati > Pseudomonadota > Gammaproteobacteria > Lysobacterales > Lysobacteraceae > Stenotrophomonas > Stenotrophomonas sp. STEN021. The sequence continues at coordinate 17,722 of NZ_JBRREH010000060.1, forward strand.
CTGTATTTCCGTGCCCTGCTGCAGGGGCTTTCGCCGATGCCCGAGGCCGATCCGGCAATGCGCACGGTAATTGCCGCCGAGGCCGAGATGTATGGCTGGCCGGCCCTGCACGCGCAGTTGGCAGAGATCGACCCGGTTGCCGCAGCGCGCATCCACGCCACCGACCCGCAGCGCATCCAGCGGGCGCTGGAAGTGTATCGGCTGACCGGCAAGCCGATCAGCTATTGGCAGGGCTTGCCGGGGATCGCGCGCCTGCCGGCGCGGGTGTTGAAGCTGGTACTGGCCCCGACCGACCGTGCGGTACTGCATCAGCGCATCGAGCGCCGCTTCGACCTGATGCTGGAACGGGGCTTTCTGGACGAAGTGCGGGCGCTGCGAGCGCTGCCGCAGATGGCGGCAGTGGCTGCACCCTTGGACCTGCCAGCGGTACGTGCGGTCGGTTACCGGCAGGCCTGGCAGTACCTGGACGGGCTGGGAACGGCCGCCGAGTTCCGCGACAAGGGGGTGTTCGCGACCCGCCAGCTGGCCAAGCGTCAGCTCACCTGGCTGCGTGGCGAGCTGGATGCGCGCTGGTTCGACCCGGTTCGGGACATGTCTGGTGTGCAGAACGCGGTTTCCCGCTTTTTGCAAGGCTGAACCGACGCGCGGCGGTGTACCATCGGGGTTCCGGACGGGCAGGGGATGCCGCCATCGGTCCGGTTCATAAAAACAATAACGAGGAGTAGACGATGTCCAAGGGGCAGTCTTTGCAGGATCCGTTTCTGAATGCGTTGCGCCGCGAGCGCGTGCCGGTTTCGGTCTACCTGGTAAATGGCATCAAATTGCAGGGCACGATCGAGTCGTTCGACCAGTTCGTGGTGCTCCTGCGCAATACCGTCAGCCAGATGGTTTACAAGCACGCCATTTCAACCGTGGTGCCGGCGCGCAACGTGCGCGTGGGGCCAGGTGGTGGCTACGTGCAATCGGGTGATGGAAGTCAGGCAGCTGATGACGATATCGACAACGACAACGAATAAGCAGGTGGCGGCGCATGTTTGACCGCTCTAAAAAGGGCGAACATGCGCTGTTGATCCAGCCGCATGTTGGTCGGCTGGAAGAAGATGTACTGGAGGAATTCACCGATCTGGCGCGTTCGGCCGGGGCAAGCATTGCCGCGACCATCACTGCGCGCATGGACAGGCCGAACCCCTCCACGCTGATCGGCAGCGGCAAGCTGGAGGAGGTGAAGGCTGCGGCCGATGCCACCGGTGCGGATCTGGTGCTGGTCAACCATCAACTCAGTCCGGTGCAGGAGCGCAATCTTGAGCGCTACCTGGAACGCCGGGTGATTGATCGCACCGGTCTGATCCTGGACATCTTCGCCCAGCGTGCGCACAGCCATGAAGGCAAGCTGCAGGTTGAGCTCGCGCAGCTCCGGCATATGGCGACGCGGCTGGTCCGCGGCTGGACCCACCTCGAGCGTCAGCGCGGTGGTTCCATCGGTTTGCGTGGTCCGGGTGAAACCCAGCTGGAAACCGATCGCCGCCTGCTGCAGAAGCGGGTGGAGCAGCTGCAGAAGCGGCTGGAAAAGGTCGAGGTGCAGCGCACCCAGATGCGCCGCGCGCGCGTGCGCAGCGAAATGCCGCGTATCGCCCTGGTCGGCTATACCAACGCCGGCAAGTCCACGCTGTTCAATGCGTTGACCGGTGCCGAGGCCTACGCTGCCGACCAGTTGTTCGCCACCCTGGACCCAACCGTGCGGCGGATCAACCTGCCAGGCGGCAATGCGATGCTGGCCGATACCGTTGGGTTCGTGCGCAATCTGCCGCATGACCTGGTAGCGGCGTTCCGTTCCACGCTCTCCGAAGCGCGCGAAGCGGATTTCCTGCTGCATCTGGTCGATGCAGCCGATCCGCTGCGTGAAGAGCGTATCGCCCAGGTCGATGAAGTATTGGAGGCCGTAGGCGCGGGTGACCTGCCGCAGCTGCTGGTGTTCAACAAGATCGATCGCATCGAAGGTGCCGAAGTGCGTCACGACGCACAGGATGGCGTGCCGGATGAATCACGGCGCGAGCGGGTATGGGTTTCGGCGCGCGATGGCCGTGGGCTGGAGCTGCTGCAATCGGTACTGGGCAAGCGTCTGGGCCTGCAGCATGTCACCGGCCAGATCCGCCTGCCGCCAAGTGCTGGCCGCCTGCGCGCGCGCCTGCACCAGTTGGAAGTCATTCGGCAGGAGCAGGCCGATGAAGACGGCTGGTTGATCAAGGTGGATATCCCGATTGCCGAAGCCGAGAAACTGGCAGCAAGCGAGGATGGCGCGGTGATCCGCCCGTTGTTGCCAGAAAAATTGCCTGAATGGTGATTCGGGTGGGAAGAGACAGCCGGCCCCGTGCCGGCTGTCTTGTTTTGTGGGAGCGGTGTAGGCCGCGAAGCAGGGGTTCCCGAAGCTGGCAGCACCAGTGCAATCTGAGGATGTGTCGGCTTCGCGGCCTACGCCGCTCCTACAACTCCCACGCGGGCGTCATCTGCGGTAAAACGTAAGGGTTCTCCTCCCAGCCCCCTTTACCGCAATGTCCAATCCAACCGATGCCGATCTCAATGCCCTGGCTGCCGCACTCGGCGAACGCCTGCAGCAGGCCTCGCTGCAGCTGGTGACCGCGGAGAGCTGCAGTGGCGGCTGGATCGCCAAGAGCATGACTGATATCGCCGGCTCCTCTGCGTTCTTCGACTGCGGCATGGTGGTCTACAGCTATGAAGCCAAGCAGCGCCTGCTCGGCGTGCGCGCGCAGACCTTGGAGCAGTTTGGTGCGGTCAGCCGCGAGACCGTGCTGGAAATGGTGGCCGGCGCACTGATCAATTCCGGCGCAGGTGTGGCCGTGGCGGTGACCGGCATCGCCGGCCCCGGCGGCGGTAGCCCGGACAAGCCGGTCGGCAGCGTCTGGATTGGTTGGAAGCGCCGCGGCGGCTATGCGCGCGCGCAGTTGTTCCAGTTCGATGGCGACCGTGATGCGGTACGCAGGCAAACCGTGGATGCGGCATTGCGCGGCATCCACGACCATCTATGACATGCTGGCCCGGCCAGCAACCGGGATGAGTCGCGATGTGGGAAACACTGGGCACGGTCCGTGATCTGGGCCGCTTGCAGGAAATAGCCGCAGTTCTGATCCGCTATGGTTTCGGCGACGTGGTGCGCCGGACCGGGCTGGCCTCGGTGCTGGAGCGCGCGGGCCGGCTGGTGCGTTGGAACGACAGCCAGCAGATGCTGCGGATGACCGCGCCAGTGCGCGTGCGCAGTGCGATGCAGGAACTGGGGCCGACCTTCGTCAAGCTTGGCCAGGTGCTGGCCACGCGTGTGGACCTGTTGCCGCCGGAATGGATCGCCGAGCTGTCCGAGCTGCAGAACGCAGTGCCCGCACTGCCTTATGCCGCGATCCGCGAGCAGCTGGAGGCCGATCTCGGCGCGCCGCCAGCGCAGGTGTTCGCTTTCCTTGATGAAACTCCGATGGCCGCTGCCTCCTTGGCGCAGGCGCATCGCGCACGTCTGCACGACGGCCGCGAAGTGGTGCTGAAAGTGCGCAGGCCCGGCATCCGCGATGTGGTTGAAGCGGACCTCCGGTTGCTGGCGCGGTTGGCTGAGATCGTTGAGGCGCGGCTGCCGGATCTGCGCCGCTATCGGCCGGCGGAAGTGGTGCAACAGTTCACCCAATCGCTGCGCAGCGAGATGGATTTCGCCGCCGAATGCCGCAATTCCGAGCGCATCGCACGCAACTTCGATGGCCGCGATGACATCCTGATTCCCGGCGTGCACTGGCAATGGACCTGCGAGAGCCTCAACGTGCAGGACTTCGTTGATGGCATTCCTGGCCGCAAGCTGGAGGCCGTCGACGACGCCGGTCTGGACCGTGCAGCGCTGGCACGGCGTGGCGCCGATATTGTGTTGAAAATGGTGCTGGAAGACGGCTATTTCCATGCCGATCCGCATCCTGGCAATATTTTCTACATGCGCGACGGCCGTATCGGCGTGATCGACTTCGGCATGGTCGGTGCGCTTTCCGAAACGCGCCGTTTCCAGGTCGCGCAGCTTCTGCACGGGTTGGTCGAGCAGGAGCCGCAGGTGGTTGCCGACGTATTGCTGGACTGGGCCGGCGGGGTGGAGGTGGACGAAGGTCGCCTGCAACAGGACATCAGCCAATTCGTCGATCAATACCGCGGAGTACCGCTGAAGGACCTGCGCATCGGCCTGATGCTCGGTGACATCACCCAGTTGCTGCGCAGCTACAGCTTGACCTTGCCGGCCGACCTGGCGCTGATGATCAAGGCCTTCCTGACCCTGGAAGGCATGGGCCGGCAACTGGATCCGGACTTCGACATGGCCAGTGCGGCGCGCCCATTCCTGGAGCGGGTGGTGCTGCAGCGCTATGCGCCCAAGGCGCTGCTCAAGCGTGGCCGGCGCAGCCTGCTGGGGATGCTGGATCTCGCCGGTGAACTGCCGCGCGATCTACGCCGGCTGGTGCAGGCCGCACGGCGCGGGCAGTTGAAGCTGCGCGTGGAAACCACAGCGTTGCAGGGCTTTGGCGATCAGGTGAACCGTGCCGCCAACCGCCTGGTGGTCGGCGTAATCACCGCTGCCTTGATCATCGGCTCGTCGATCGTGATGCACAGCGTGGGCGGGCTATCCAGCCGCTGGTTCCTGGGGCTGGGGTTATGCGGCTTCGTGGGTGCGGGCATCTGCGGGGTGTGGATACTGTTCTCGATCTGGCGCAGCGGTCGCCACCACTGATCTTCGTCGAGGGGCTTGCAGATCTTTTTGTTAGTAGTAATACTACTAACCATGAACCTCACCGACACCCAGCAGGCCATCCTCGACTTGATCGCTGAGCGCATCGAGGCCGAGGGCATGCCGCCATCGCAGACCGAGATCGCCCGCGCCTTTGGTTTCAAGGGTGTGCGCTCGGCCCAATACCACCTGGACGCCCTGGAAGCGGCCGGTGCCATCGAGCGTGTCCCCGGCCGTGCGCGCGGCATCCGTCTGGTACGCCAGGAAGGCGAGGGCGACGTGGAGCCGCAGGCTCCAGTACAGGCTGCCAATGACGACGTGCTGCGCCTGCCGATCCTCGGCCGGGTCGCTGCTGGCCTGCCGATTGGCGCGGACATCGGCTCGGACGATTACGTGGTGCTGGACAAGGTGTTCTTCTCGCCGGCGCCGGACTACCTGCTGAAAGTGCAGGGCGATTCGATGATCGACGAAGGCATTTTCAATGGTGACCTGATTGGTGTGCACCGCACCCGCGATGCGACCTCCGGGCAGATCGTGGTGGCGCGGATCGACGACGAAATCACGGTCAAGCTGCTGAAGATCGCCAAGGACCGGATCCGCTTGCTGCCACGCAATCCCGACTACGCGCCGATCGAGGTCCTGCCCGACCAGGATTTCTCCATCGAAGGGCTGTATTGCGGCCTGCTCAGGCCAAATCGCTGAAACCCGCCGGTTTGAGGCTCGCGGAATTGAAACCAACTGAGCCCGGATCTGCGCATTTCGCAGCCGCAACTGACTGTTTTCCTTACGTAGGGCGGGTGTTTGGGCTGCTGTCGGTATCCTTGTCGGCCAAATAATTTTGTCGTCTCGGTTGCAGTCTCAGTCTGTGCGATACGACACCCCTACAGTGGACCCCATGACGAAATCAACGAAATCAACCCCGAGGACGAACACGATGGACGAGAACAAGAAGCGCGCGCTTACCGCCGCACTGAGTCAGATCGAAAAGCAGTTCGGCAAAGGCTCGGTGATGCGCATGGGCGACCGCGTTGTCGAGCCCGTCGAGATCATCCCAACGGGCTCGTTGATGCTGGACATCGCACTGGGTATCGGCGGCCTGCCCAAGGGCCGCGTGGTCGAGATCTATGGCCCGGAATCCTCCGGCAAGACCACCCTGACCCTGCAGGCCATTGCCGAATGCCAGAAGCTGGGCGGCACCGCTGCCTTCATCGACGCCGAGCACGCACTGGACCCGATCTACGCCGCCAAGCTGGGCGTCAATGTCGACGACCTGCTGCTGTCGCAGCCGGACACCGGCGAGCAGGCGTTGGAAATCGCCGACATGCTGGTGCGTTCGGGCTCGGTCGACATCGTGGTGGTCGACTCGGTCGCTGCGCTGACCCCGCGTGCTGAAATCGAAGGCGAAATGGGCGATCAGCTGCCCGGCCTGCAGGCCCGCCTGATGAGCCAGGCGCTGCGCAAGCTGACCGGCAACATCAAGCGCTCCAATACGCTGGTCATCTTCATCAACCAGTTGCGCATGAAGATCGGCGTGATGATGCCAGGCCAGAGCCCGGAAACCACCACCGGTGGCAATGCGCTGAAGTTCTACGCCTCGGTGCGCCTGGACATCCGCCGTATCGGTGCGATCAAGAAGGGTGACGAGATCATCGGCAACCAGACCAAGATCAAGGTCGTCAAGAACAAGCTGGCGCCTCCGTTCAAGCAGGTCATCACCGAAATCCTCTATGGCGAAGGCATCTCCCGCGAAGGCGAGCTGATCGACATGGGCGTGGATGCCAAGCTGGTCGACAAGGCCGGTGCCTGGTACAGCTACGGCGAGGAACGCATCGGCCAGGGCAAGGACAATGCCCGCGGCTATCTGCGTGACAACCCGCAGGTTGCAGCCCGCCTCGAGGCCGAGCTGCGCGAGAAGTTCCAACCCACCGAAGCGGCGCGCGAAGAAGGCGACGACGAAGACGGCGAGGAGTGAGTTTCCCGCGGGGGCGGGCGACGCATCGTCAGTGACGTCGTCCGCTCCTGCGGCATTTTGTCGATGAAGACCCCGCGGCAGGGATGGCGCGGGGTTGGGTATTGCCTCTGGCTGGGCTTGGTGGAATCGGGCTCGCCGGAATCAAGTCGGGCTGAAACGTGCCTGGCTGAAACGAACGTGGTGGCGTGATGACCGAGATGGATGACCAGCCTGAGGGCAAAACCAAGCGCGGTCGCCAGCAGACGCCGCTGCAACGCGCGCTAGGCCTGTTGGTCAGGCGCGAGCATTCGCGCAAGGAGCTCGGCCGCAAGCTCAAATCACGCGGTGTGGACCCGGAAGCGGTGGATGCGGCGGTGGCCAAGCTGGCCGAGGATGGCTGGCAGGACGACACCCGTTTTGCCCAGTCGCTGGTCCGCAACCGCGCCGCTAGCGGCTATGGGCCGCTGCATATCCGCGCGGAGCTGGGCACCCATGGACTGGACAGCGAGCAGATCGAGGCCGCGATGGCGTCGTTTGAGGGCGATTGGACTGAAAACGCACGCGAGCTGGTATGCCGCCGTTTTGGTGCCAGTGGCCCAGAAGATCTGGCGCAACGGCGCAAAGCCGCGGATCTATTGGCCCGGCGAGGCTTTGACGGCAACTGCATCCGCCAGGCCAGCCGCTACGATCCAGAGGACTGAGCAGGACTGGGCGGGCTGGGCCTGATACCCTTTCAGGGTTTCGGTTGTCCCGAATTCCCGCGCCCGCAAGGGCTGCCGGGACCCGCTTGCCAGCTTAACGCCAGTCCCCATGAATACACCTGCCAAATTTACTACCTCCCAGATCCGCGCTGATTTCCTCGAATTCTTCAAGGGCAAAGGCCACACCATCGTGCCGTCGGCACCCTTGGTGCCGGGCAACGACCCGACCCTGCTGTTCACCAACTCGGGCATGGTCCAGTTCAAGGACGTGTTCCTGGGCGCGGAAAAGCGCAGCTATGTGCGCGCAGCCGACGTCCAGCGCTGCCTGCGTGCTGGCGGCAAGCACAACGATCTGGACCAGGTCGGTTACACCGCCCGCCACCACACCTTCTTCGAAATGCTGGGCAACTGGTCGTTCGGCGATTACTTCAAGAAGGATGCCATTGCCTGGGCTTGGGAACTGCTGACACAGGTCTGGAAGCTGCCTGCCGATCGCCTGCTGGTCACCGTTTACCAGACCGATGACGAGGCCTACGCGCTGTGGCGCGACATGATCGGCATCCCGGAATCGCGCATCGTACGCATCGGCGACAACAAGGGTGCACCGTTCGCGTCGGACAACTTCTGGCAGATGGCCGATACCGGTCCCTGCGGTCCCTGCACCGAGATCTTCTATGACCACGGCGACCATATCGCCGGTGGCCCGCCGGGCTCGCCGGACGAAGATGGCGACCGCTTCATCGAAATCTGGAACCTGGTGTTCATGCAGTTCGACCGCCAGCCAGACGGCTCGCTGCAGCCGCTGCCGGCACCGTGCGTGGACACCGGCATGGGCCTTGAGCGCCTGGCGGCGATCCTGCAGCACGTGCACACCAACTACGAGATCGACCTGTTCCAGGCGCTGATCCGCAAGGCGTCCGAGCTGACCGGTATGGCCGACCTGGAGAACAAGTCGCTGCGCGTGATCGCCGATCACATCCGCGCCTGCTCGTTCCTGATCGTCGATGGCGTGCTGCCGTCCAACGAAGGCCGTGGTTACGTCCTGCGCCGTATCATCCGCCGCGCCCTGCGCCATGGCTGGATGCTGGGCGTGCGCCAGCCGTTCTTCAACAAGCTGGTGCCGACCCTGATCGAGCAGATGGGCGAGGCCTATCCGGAACTGCCGGTGCAGGCCGACACCGTGGTGCGTGCCTTACTGGCCGAAGAAGAGCGTTTCGCTGAAACCCTCGATTCGGGCATGAAGATTTTCGATGACGTTGCGGCCAAGGTCAGCGATGGCGTCATCCCGGGTGTCGACGCGTTCCGTCTGTATGACACCTACGGCTTCCCGGTCGATCTGACCGCGGACATTGCCCGCGAACGCGGCATGACCGTGGACATGGCCGGCTTTGATGCCTCGATGGAGCACCAGCGCGAAACCGCGCGTGCGGCCGGCAAGTTCGGCGGTGGCGTGACGCTTTCCGCCGAACTCGTTGCCAGCCTCAGCCCGACGGTGTTCCTCGGCTACGACCGCCTGCAGGCCGATGGTCTGAAGGTTGTCGCGCTGATCAAGGACGGTCGTTCGGTCGACGCCGTGCAGGCGGGCGATGAGGTCATCGTGTTCACCGCGCAAACGCCGTTCTACGCCGAGTCCGGTGGCCAGGTTGGCGATACCGGCGTGCTGTCGGCAAACGGCGTCAAACTGGCCGTGGGCGACACGCAGAAGTTCGCCGGGCAGTTCCACGGCCATGTCGGCAAGCTGGAACAGGGCGCGTTGAAGATTGGTGACGTGCTGGCTGGTGCGGTTGATGCCGCGCGTCGCAGCGCCACCATCCTCAATCACTCGGCTACCCATCTGTTGCACGCCGCCCTGCGCGAAGTGCTGGGCACCCACGTGCAGCAGAAGGGCTCGCTGGTGGCGCCGGATCGCCTGCGTTTCGACTTCTCGCACTTCCAGCCGATCACGGCCGAAGAGCTGGCCGTCATCGAGCGCAAGGTCAACGAACAGGTGCGTGCGAACAACGCTGCCGAAGTGCACAACATGGGCATGCAGGAAGCGCTGGATTTCGGTGCGATGGCACTGTTCGGCGAGAAGTACGGCGAGAACGTGCGCGTGCTGAAGATGGGCGAGTACTCCACCGAGCTGTGTGGCGGTACCCACGTTTCGCGGACCGGCGATATCGGCCTGTTCAAGATCACCTCCGAGGGCGGTGTGTCCTCGGGCGTGCGTCGTATCGAAGCGGTGACCGGGCAGGGTGCGCTGGACTATGTGGCTGACGAGGAGGCACGCCTGCACGAAGCTGCGCAGCTGCTCGGCGGCAGTGCTGGCGACGTGGTCGACAAGATCCGCCAGCTGGGTGATCGCCAGAAGAAGCTGGAGCGCGAACTGGAAGCCCTGAAGGCCAAGGTTGCTTCTGGTGCCACTGCCGATCTCGGCGGCTCGGCGGTCGATGTGGCCGGCGTGAAGGTGCTGGCGGTGCGTCTGGAAGGCTTTGATGCCAAGGCGCTGCGCGACGCGATGGATCGACTGAAGCAGCAGCTGGGCGATGCCATCATCGTGCTGGCCGGTGTGCAGGACGGCAAGGCCGCCCTTGTGGCAGGCGTGAATGGTGCGGCGCTGGGTAAGGTCAAGGCGGGCGAGCTGTTGGCCCACGTCGCAGCCCAGATCGGCGGCAAGGGCGGTGGTCGTCCGGACATGGCCCAGGGCGGCGGTGAGGACGGTCCCAAGCTGGTGGCGGCCCTTGAGGGCGTGCTGGCATGGGTCAAGCCACATCTGGCCTGAATGTGACAAGTCGCGTACCTTGAAGCTGTTCGCGCCCTGACGGTAACATTGGGAGTCTTTTCCCCTTTGTCGTGGGGCGCATAGCTCGAAGCGCGCCAATGCCGGTGGGAAACCCACCGGTTCCATGGAGATTTACACAATGTTGATCCTGACTCGCCGAGTAGGCGAAACCTTGATGATCGGCGACTCGGTCAGCGTGACCGTGCTCGGCGTCAAGGGCAACCAGGTACGTATCGGTATCACCGCACCGAAGGATGTTGCTGTCCATCGTGAGGAGATTTTCCAGCGTATCCAGCGTGGTGATGAGCCCGCGACCCCGGGAAGTGAAGAAACTTCCGAATAAGGGTTTACCTTTCACCCCGTTTAACGTTATTCTTCGCGCCCCGCTTAGGAATACACGCAGCGGGGAAAGAGAAACGGAGTGATGCCCGAGTGGCTGAAGGGGCTCCCCTGCTAAGGGAGTATAGGGTTAAAAGCTCTATCGAGGGTTCGAATCCCTCTCACTCCGCCAGTTTCAAAAGAGCCCCTTGATTGGGGCTTTTTTGTGTGTGCAAGTTTTTATCTGCAGTCTCTTTGATTTTCTCTTTGGGGTTATCGCGCGTGGTGCGCGCAATGGCGCTGCGCGACTGTGGGGTGCGGCGAGGGAGTGCTGGATGGTCGCACTGTAGTGGGGGGGGGGGGGGGGGGGGGGGCGGCCCCCGGCCCCCCCGCGAGGCCACCACAAACCCGCCCACCAAACAAGCGAGAAGGCGCCGAGCCAG